>JABJCS010000737.1 GCA_018665505.1 Alphaproteobacteria bacterium | reverse complement strand
TTCTCCGACGAGCACGGCGACTATCCGGCCGGCACCTATATTCGCAATCCGGACGGCACACGGCATTCACCGTTCAGTAAGGACGGCTGCACGATCCTCGTGAAACTGCGCCAATTCGCGCCCGGCGACGACCGCCAATTCGCGGTCGACACCAATACCGGCGAATGGGCGCCCCGCGCAAGCCGGGACTGAGCGCCATGGCGCTGCACGAATTCGGCGATGAGACCGTCCGACTGGTAAAGTTTGAGCCGGGTGCAAAAGTCGAGCACGACCCCCACCCCGGCGGCGAAGAAGTCCTGGTTCTGGAAGGCGTGCTCAAGGACGAGCACGGTGTCTATCCATCCGGCACCTGGTTGCGCCAGCCCGACGGCAGCGAGCATGCGCCCTGGAGCGACGAGGGCTGTGTTCTGTGGGTAAAGCGCGGACATCTACCGCCCGCGTAATATCGCGGGCGGATCAAATGCTCGATCCCCTTAAGCGAAAACTCAGAATTCACTTTGGCGGATCGAGTTGAGCGTCTAAAGGGCCTCGTCAACCGCGCTCAAACAACAAACTAAATTTCGCCAAAAGCCGTGCGCAGATTTCTAACGCTGATCATATCATTGACGAAGGTAAATCCACCGTCCTTCATCTCCTGAGCGGCGTTGACCGCCGTGGTCATGGCCGCCCGATAGAGACCGGCACCGATACTGACACGGCGCACTCCGATTTCCGCCAGCTCCGCGAGCGTAATGTTAGGGTCAGCAAAACCCATGACGATATTGACCGGTTTACTCACCGCCGCCATGACAATCTTCATCTCTGCAATCGTCTTAAGACCAGGAGCATAGAGACAATCGGCGCCCGCCGCCTCATAAGCCTGGAGACGCTTAATGATCTCGTCAATATCACCGTGTCCGTAGAGTAGGCCTTCGGCACGCGCCGTCAACGTGAAGGGAATGGAGAGCGTCCGCACAGCCTCGACCGCCGCCTGCACGCGTTCGACGGTCAGATCAAAATCGTAGATAGGTGCTTCTCGCACGCCGGTGGCGTCTTCGATGGATGCTCCGACGGCTCCGGCTTCGCAGGCTTGAGCCATCATCTTGGCCGCTTCCTCAGGCGCATCGGCAAAGCAATTCTCGAGATCGGCATTCACCGGTAGATGCGTTGCCGCACAAATCGCCTTGAGATTCTCCAGGACCGAGTCCGCATTGGCGACCGTCCTGCCGTGAATGGCGCTCGCACCAAGACTCGTTGAGGCGAGCGCCTCGAATCCCATATCAGCAAACAACTTTGCGCTACCTGCATCCCAAGGATTGGGCAGTAACAACGGCTGCGGCCTGTCGTGAAAGGCTTTGAAAATTTCGGCTCTCGATTGCTGAGTAGACATTCCTTAGCTCCGTCAATTTTGACTGCCGCTAGATTGACGCCGGATAGATCCATCTGTCTAATGCATAATTATTAAATAGATATCAGGAAAACTGATAGTGACATTAGACGAACTAAAAGCGTTTGTGTCGATTGCCGAGTCCGGGAGTTTTACAAAAGCATCGGCGCAGCTACACAGATCTCAGCCCGCCGTCAGTCGGCGCATCGATCTACTGGAAGCAAACCTGGGAGCACCGCTTTTTGAGCGTCGTGGCCGCAGCACTACACTGACAGAGATCGGCGCAGTGTTGTTACCCCACGCTCAAGCGGCTTTGGCCGCCGTCCAAGACGGCCAGAAGGCGGTCAAAAACCTGGTGGCACAATCGAGCGCCATACTGAACGTCGCCGTCGTAGGAACTATCGCGGATAGTTATCTGGTGGAGGCCCTGCGCGCCTTCCAGATCGAGTTCACGGACGCGACTGTCGAACTCCAAACAGCAAATAGTCTCGAGGTAAGCGATCTGGTTTGCCGGGGCGATGCCGCCATCGGTCTACGCTATCATATAGATCCGGACCCGAGGCTCGAGGTGACACCACTCGGCACTGAACGTCTCTATGTCATTGTGCCGAACGACCACGCTGTGACCGGTAAACAGATCAAGTCCTTAATTCCGTTCGCGACGGATCGCTGGCTAGGCTTTCCTATGTCGGGCAACCCGCCGATTTCGCTCAACGACGACTTGCAAAGACAGTTTGCGGCGGACGGTGCCGAGCCGCCTAAGATCACAATGGTCGACAGTCTAACAGCGCAGAAACGGCTCGTGGAAGCAGGGTTCGGTGTCGCGCTGATGCCGCGGCGGAATGTGCAGGACGAAACCGCCAACGGTAATCTGCGCTTGGTCGAGGTTGCCTCCCTCAAATCCCAGGTGCCGTTGGTGCTGATCCGCCGTAAGGCCGCCGTTCGCAGCAAATCGGAGAACGCGCTTGTCGCCCATCTTTGCGAGCGCATTCCCGGAATGCTCGACTCCTAACGCATACTATCTATTCCGGGCCGCCCTTAGCTTTGTACTCCAATCCGTCGGCAGTTCAATGCCTTTCGGCGTGGTGTAACCCAACATGCCGTTGTGGATGAACAGATAGCAGTTCGTCCGCAACGGATCGCCGGAGACCGCAATCAGAATATCCTCCGGTGCGCAGACCAACGGCACTAAACGATTCGGGTCATCGGACTCGCCGAACACTTTCGGCGCTTGGCCCAACCGCGCCATGTCCGAGAGTTTGCGCTGTCCCGGCACGAAGTTCGTGTACTCACCAATATACTTCTCGAACTTCTCCGCTGTGATCCGTGCATTCTCGAACAGCCATTGCTGGACATCCTGCTTCGACAGGCCGGACTTCGCCAATACTTGGGCGATGATCGGGCTCAACACCAGAAGCGGCTGATAGGTCCCGGTCGCGATCCCCACCGTGAAGCACAGCTCCCAGCCGGTATGCTTGATCAGACTATCGGCGAGATAAGGCAGCACCCGGTCCGCCGAATTGCCGAAGACTGAGACGATGACATTACCGCCGGTATAGCGGGAAATTGTAACGGCATTTTCCCCCTTCGGGGCACCCGCATCTTCACCGAGCGTGGTCCATCCCATGTCGCGGATAGCATCCTCGTTCTCCGCCAAGACCACCCGCCAGGTATTGCCGAACGTCCCCTTGTCATTCCCATGTAACAGGAATCCAGCGACGTTTCTCAGATAAAGCCGCCAGAAACGCCCGATACTGGTGTTCGGCTGGAAGCCGTCACGCAGCGCACCCTGCTCGTAGTTGAAGTTCAGCTCCTTGATCAGCGACCCGTTGAGCACGATCAACGTCTCTGCCCCCGGCGTGTTGCCACTGTGCTCCACCCCATAGCGGGGATCAGCCATGGCTTCCGCCAGCGCCACCAGAATCGGCATGTATTCCGGACGACAGCCCGCCATCACGCCGTTCACCGCGACATTCCAGATCGTCACCTCGCGGTTGTCCGGGAGCATCTTGCCCAGCACTTCTTGGGGTTGCCGATCCGTAAAGGCCAGAAACTCTTCAATCTTATCCATGGTCGGCGGGACGATGGGCAAGCCGTCCGTCCAGCCGTTCTCCAGAAATAAGCGGTTCACTTCCTCAAAGGTCCCTTCGAACAGGACCTCGCCCGGTGACGGCTCCTGCAGCGCCTGTGCGGCAGGCGGCTGCTCGGTTAAATTGCGGATGACTTCGTCGACTGTGACGTCGAGGACGTTCTCACGCAATTCATCGTCGGTCTGCACGTCCACATGCCCCGGCACCTTGGCCAGCGGCAGGTTCGGCATGCCGAGCCCTGACGAGGTCGTGCCCGCTTGGCCGACAAACCCTTCACAAACGAGGGAGGAGGACGGTACTCCGGCTTCTTCGGCAGCTGCGCTTGCCCGCAACACGGCGGGCGTACAGCTACCTCAACAACCCATGCCGGAAATGACGGCGTCAGTCCCGGTCGATTTCATCTTGTCCGCAAGGCCCGCGACAACTGCGTGCTCGTCGCCGCCATGGGTCGAGCCGAAGGCGTCGTAATTGACGAACTTAATCTTCGGATAGCGCTGTTTCAGGCCTTCTTCCAAGAGCGGAAAAATCTCATCGCCCCGGAACAGATAGTCCCAGACGAAACCGACGGTCTTGCCCTCCAGCGAGTCCAGACGATTGGCGAGTGGCGCGATCTCCTGCGTTTTCTCGCCGCGCGGCCAGACCACCGAATAAGCGGTAGGCTCGTTCCTCAACATGGACGTTCTCCTTCCCGAAAATGAAACGTGTTGCCTAAAGATATCGCCCACCCTGCGGTGGCGGCAAGGATGGGGTCTTGTCAATCGGGGGTCGCAGCTCGACTATTTAGGTATGGCCAGTTTCGAAATTAGACCGAGCGGTGCCGCCCTCGGTGCCGAGATCATCGGAATAGACCTTTCCTCCAATGTCTCGAGAGAGGTCGCGGACGCCTTGTGTGCCGCGTGGCACAAACATCTGGTGCTGCTGTTTCGCGACCAATCACTCGACGATTCCGCATTGCTTAAGGCCTCCAGCATTTTCGGCCCTGTCCAGGAAGGCGGCGCCCAGAAATATTTTCGCAAGGGCGGATTCAAGAAAGGAAAGGGTCTGCTGGCGGACTACCCCGAAATCACCGTCGTCTCGAACTTAGACGAGCAAGGAAATCCAGTGCGCGAGAATGCCGGGCTCGGCAGCGGTGAAGTGGTGTGGCATTCGGACAATTCTTATATCGAGAAACCGCCCGCTGGTAGCATGCTCTATGCGATCGACATACCCGATGGCGGCGGCGGTGATACGTCATTCGCGAACCAGTATTTGGCATATGAAAGTTTACCCGAGATCATGCGCATCGCGGTTCAAGGAAAGCTGCAACTCCACGATTCAAGCCGCAACAGTGCTGGTGTACTACGCCCCACCGCCAAACTGCCGACAACGCCAGAGGAGGTGGAAGGCCCGGTTCATCCACTGGTGCGCATTCATCCGGCAACGCGCAAGAAAGCGCTCTATCTTGGACGCCGTCGGGTTTGGCCGTCGAACTATATTCTCGGCATGCCGAACGAGCGCAGCGAAGCGCTACTGGATCGTCTCTGGCGCCACGCGACACAGGATGATTACACCTGGACCCACAAGTGGCGACCGGGCGACGTGCTGTTGTGGGACAACCGCTGCGCCATGCATCACCGGACCGAGGTCAACCACGCACGTCCCCGAATACTGCACCGCACTCAGATACAAGGCGAGACGGTTATTCCAGGGTGAGGCTCTTCCAATAATGTCATAATTCGAAAGACGAGTATGTCGATCACCAAAGGATGCCCCCACTCGCCTCGCTCGGGATCAGAGCTAAATATCACCCAAAGCAAACAAGCCTAAAAGGAGAGCGACATGCGCGGCATCGTAGCAACAATTAAAGTGAAAGACGGCATGGCGGACGACTTCGTCGGGGCGGCGATGAAACTCGTCGAAGCGGTCAACGCGAACGAGCCGGATTGCCTGCTCTATCAGCTCTATCGGACCGACGACGCGCATACATTCGTCTTCATGGAACGCTACAAGGACGAAGCCGCGACCGAGTTTCACCGCAACTCCGATCACTTTAAGACCCTGGGTGCGGCAATGGGCCCCTTCATGGCCGGACGTCCCGACGTCCAGCGGATGGAAGAGATCGAATAGACGACGTCGACAATGGATTTCCGGATTGAACGGCTGGGTACTGGCCCGATCATCAGGCCCGATATGGACGCAAGGATGGGGACGAATATCAACGGTCCCTCATTGATCCGCGCACCCGATTGGCTGGCCAATCCGCTCGGGCGTTACTACCTCTACTTCGCGCACCATAACGGCAGCTATATCCGGCTCGCCGTCGCGGATGCGGCCGAGGGGCCGTGGCGCACCCATGAGGACGGAGTCCTCGACCTAGCGGACAGTTATTTCATCGACCACATCGCCTCACCGGAGGTTTTTGTCGACGATGCGGCGAAGTCGATCCGGCTCTATTTTCACGGCCGCACTGGTTACAAGCCCGACGGCGGACAAATCCAAGGAACGCGTGTCGGGGAATCGAGTGACGGTCTCACCTTTACGGTCCGGGAGCCCCTTCTCGGCCCTGCATATTTCCGGGTCTTCCGGCAGGACGGTGCCTTCTACGCGTTCGCGCGAACCGCAGAGTTGCTTTGCTCACCCGATGGATTTCAGCCGTTTGAGTCGCTGGGCATCCCAAACGGGTTTCCGGAAGCCATCCGGCACGTCGCCCTCTGGCGGCGAAGCGAGACTGAGATGACCATCTTTCAAACGGTTATCGGCGAGTCACCGGAAGTGATCTACACCTGCCCATTCCGTATGGACGGAGATCCATCCGACTGGTGGGCCGGTGATTCCATCGAGATCATGCGCCCGGAGTTCGATTATGAAGGCGTCGATTTACCACTAATCCCGTCCGAACGCGGCGCCATCGACATCCGCGCCAATCAACTCCGCGACCCGGATATTTTTGTCGACGACGACGGAACGATATACATGCCCTATGGAATTGCGGGCGAGGCAGGGATCGCCTTGACAAAAATCACCAAAGAACTTTAGTCGTCCCCCGCATCCGCAGCGCTCACTTCACCATAATGCGTGCGCACGTAACCCTCACTCACCAATCCCGCGCGCAGGTCGCGTTGGATCGCGGCTTCCGAGCGTTTCGACGGCTTGCCGAAACCGCCGCCGCCGGGGGCGCGACAGAGGAAACGGTCTCCGGGACCTAGGGTGCGCTGGATGCCTGGCTCTTGGCGCTCACCGTTGACGTAGAGCTCGCCGTTGGGGGCACCGCCGCCGCCCTGTACACCGGGGACGGGGTGAATAAAACGGCCACCTCGGAAGCTTACCAGAATGTCGTCGAGGGGCCCGAGATCATCGCCCAAAACTTCAACCTCGAACTCCTGACCAAACCCACCGCGAAATTCACCTGGCCCGGCTGAGTCTTGCCAGAGGGCGCGCTTGGTCACCAAGATTGGCACTTCGCTTTCCAGCACTTCCACCGGTGTGTTGCCGACATTGACCGGGAAAGTCAGGCACGAAACGCCGTCGCTGTCGGGCCTGGCCCCCATGCCGCCGTTGATGCAGTTGAGTGGTGCGAAGGGTGTGCCGTCCTGTTTCTTTCCAAAGAGATACTGCCCCCACATCGGCGTCGAGCCGGAGCCCGAGACGATGCGTTCCGGCACCGCATCCGCCAATGCGCAATAAATGATCTCCGCCAGATGATTGCCAATGGCCGTGCGCGCGAAGGTCGGTGCCGGGAAGGTGCAATTCACGACGGTGCCTTCATCCGCTTTGATCGTGAGAACACGTAAGGTGCCCTCGTTGATCTTGATCGATAAATCGAGCGCCGCGTTCACCGCGAATGTCGTATAAGAGGACGCATAGGTCAGGGTGCAATTCACCGCTGACTTCACCTGGGGCGAACTGCCGCCATAGTCGATCTCAATCGTCTCGCCGGCGATCGTGACCTGACAGCGGATGGTGACCTCCTCGCCGTTTTCGATATCGATGATGGCTTTGTGGCGATAGACGCCATCGGGCAGTTTCGCGACTTCGGCGCGGGCCAAAGCCTCACTACGCTCAATGATCTCGTCAGCCAATTC
>JABJCS010000736.1 GCA_018665505.1 Alphaproteobacteria bacterium | reverse complement strand
GCGGCCCAATTTTCGCATGCCGTCTCGACATCCCAGCCTTGATTGACATCGGTCATCAAGGTGCGCTCGCCGATCATCTCCCGCATTTTGGTGAGGGCCGCGAAGTCGACCTCTTTCCCAAAGCCGATCTTAATCTTGAAGGCGTTGTAACCTTCGTCGAGTTTGCGCTCCACGATCCCTTCGAAACCCTTGGGGTTGAGGCCACTTGCATATGTTGGCACTCTGTCGCGCTTTCCGCCCAGCAGCTGCCAAAGTGGCTTGCCCGCTCGCCGTGCGGCCAGATCCCACAACGCTATATCGACCCCGGCGATGGCTTGGGCGAAAGAACCCGGCTCTCCAGACTGTAATGTCATGATGTGAGTTTTTCGGGTCATTGCCTCGAAGGCGTGCGCCGGTGATTCCCATTCTTCCGACAACGCGATCGGGGCGATATAGTCGCGCACCAAATGTGCGCGGTTCTCCGCCCCGTGCATTGGGAAGTTGCCGAATATTTCACCCCATCCGACCGCGCCATCCTTATCCTCGACCCGCACTAAGAGAACCGCGCGTTCGGGTATGGTGCCGAAGGAGGTGATGATCGGGGTATCGATCTTGGCGCGCAGGAGAATCGGCTCCACCTTGGCGAGTGAGAGCGGCGGGGTCGCTGGAAATTTGGTCATAAGCTATAGCACCTTTCCGGGATTCATCATGCCGTTCGGGTCGATGACGTCTTTCACTTTCTGCATCAGGTCGAATTCGACATCCGACTTATAGCGCGCCAATTCGCCCCGTTTGAGCTTTCCGATCCCGTGCTCGGCGCTGAAGCTGCCGTCCAACTCGACCGCGAGGTCGTGAACCGAGACTTCCAAGTCATGGGCCTTCGCTATCATTTCAGCGCCGTCGGTCTCAGGCGGGCGGCTGAGATTGAAGTGAATATTCCCGTCACCCATATGCCCGAAGGGAATGACACAGATGCCGGGGATCATTGCGGTCGCAAGGTCGGTCGCGCGGGCCAGAAATTCGGGCACGCTGGTTAGCGGCACGGAGATGTCGTGTTTCAGCCCGGCGCCCGCAAGTTTCTGGGCTTCGGGAATGGTCTCCCGCAGCCGCCACAACGCAGCCGCCTGTTGGCCGCTGCTGGCGATGACCGCATTCGCAACCTCTTGCGCTTCGAAGGCTTCCCCAAGGGCGTCCTCGACCGTCTCTCCAAGACCCGAATCCAGACATCCGGCGCTGCACTCGATCAAAGCGTAATGCTCGTACGCCTCGTCGAAAGGATCGACGGAGTCTTCAATATGGGCCAATACAAGATCGATGCATCGGCGGTGCACATACTCAAACGACGCGACACCGTCGCTGGTGGCGGATCGCATGCGCGAGAGGAGCTTCAACGCGGCATGGGCGTCCGGCAATGCGACGAAGCTGGTCACCACGTCTTGCGGCCGCGGAAAGAGTTTCAGCACCACGGCCGTCACGATACCGAGCGTGCCTTCCGCGCCGAGAAAGAGGTGCTTCAAATCATACCCGGTATTGTCCTTGCGCAGCCGCCGCAACCCGTTCCAGATCTCCCCGTCCGGCAGCACGACTTCGAGGCCGAGCACCAGGTCGCGGGTATTGCCGTAGCGCAAAACCGCGACACCGCCCGCGTTGGTCGAAAGGTTTCCGCCGATCTGACAGCTGCCTTCTGCTCCCAGACTCAAGGGGAAGAGGCGATCGGCTTCCTCGGCCGCATCTTGGATTGCGGTGAGGATGCATCCGGCTTCCGCTGTCAGCGTGTAATTGAGTGCATCGATGTGGCGGACTTTATTCATCCGCGCGAGCGAGATGATAATCTGCTGCCCGCTCTCGTCGGGAGTGGCCCCGCCGCAATAACCAGTATTGCCACCTTGAGGGGTGATCGGGATGCGAGCCTCCGCGCAAATCCGTACGACGATGGAGACTTCCGCTGTCGTGGCGGGGCGCAAAACCAAGGGTGTCTTGCCGTGATAGAGTTCGCGCGCGTCGACCGCATAAGACTCCGTGTCATTTGGATCGTCTAAATACCCGGTCGGTCCGACCGCGTCCTTGAGGCGTTGCAAAATGTGGTCTGAAATTTCGGGCATATCGATCACCAATACCGCATTGCGTCTTTGAATAACTGGGTGAGTTCCGGCTCAGCGACACTCTTGGGTGACATGACGAGCAAACGCTGCTGAGGCAAGGTTCCCTTAACGAGGTTCGGAATGTCTTCCTCGCTATAACCGACGCCGCCGATACCGTTGGGCAGGCCGGTTTCCTTCATCATCGCGATGATGCGGTCCGCTAGGAGGTCGCCACCATCGGCCACATCCGCGCCGGATATATCGGCGCCCATGGCTTCAGCCGCCGTGAAGTGGCGCTCCGGGCAGGCAGGGCCGGTGAAACGGAACGCGGCGGGCGCGTTGACGATGACGGAAGTGCCATGCGGCACCATCGGATGGTTCGATCTCCAACCCTGGGGATAGTAATCCCGCACCAATCCGGCGACGGCATAGGCCATCGCATGCGGAATATGAACGCCCGAATTGCCGAAACCGATTCCGGCGAGCATGCCGGAGAACATGAGTTTCTCGCGGAATTCCGATGCGCCCGGCTGTTTGACCGCTTCCACCAGATTGGCGCCGATTAACCGGATTGCCTCCATGGTGGCGAGGTCGCTATAGGGATTGGCGCCCTGGTAGACCGGCCGTCCGGTCGGATCGTCGGGTTTAGCGCGGCTGGTATAGGGGATGGCTGTGTAGGATTCGCAGGCATGGGTAAAAACATCGAAGCCGTTCGCGGCCAGCACTTCCCCCGGTATGGTCGCGAGCGTGTCGGGATCAAGGACCCCTAAGCTCGGCCGCAGATAAGCGTTCGAGATGCCGGTTTTCACTTCCATCTCCAGCAGATCGAAAATGGCAACGGCGGTGCATTCGCTGGCGGTGCCGAAAGTTGTGGGGCATGCGATATGCGGCTTTAGCGGGCCGGGGACGGGGACGGCGTTTCCGATCGGCGCATTGACGTAGTCGAGGAAGTTCTCCGGCGGGTGCGAGGTATAGAGATCGGCGGCTTTGGCCGTGTCCATGCTGGAGCCGCCGCCGACGGAGAAGAAACCATCGAAATTGCCTTCCTTGGCGAATTGAATACCCGCCTTGAAGGATTTGTCGGTTGGCTCTACTTCGACCTCGTCGAAAACCACGACGTCGACGCCTGCGGCTGACAGTGCGGCCTTAACAGTTGCGACCGGCTCTAGGCCCGCGACCTTCTTATCCGTATAGAGTGCCACACGGGACATGCCGTGGGCCTTCGCGTCGTGTCCGACCTCACGCAGAGATCCAGGCCCAAACTTGATCTTTGGCGGTGTCACCGTAAAGGCGGATTCGCGGCCCTCGCCATGCGTATAATAGGGTGAAAGTGTCATGCTGGAGGTCGCTCCCTGTCCCAGATTGCCGCAATCGTGTATCTAACGCGGCGCGACTTTATAGAACGCGGGCGGTTTCGTCAGCCCGTAGTGCGTGAATTCGAGAGGAGGATGCTGAAATGATTGTTGTCGGGCTGGATGAGACGCGTGAGCGTCTGGAATGGAAACCGTTGGTCGAGGCAATTCGCGACGCTTTCAAGGGCGGTGTCGAATCCCCGGCCAAGCATCAGCATTACATAGATGTGCCCGGCGAACCTGAAGGCAAGATCATGATGATGCCGGCTTGGCGGGCCGGTGAGTACGTTTGCGTAAAGCTGGTCAATATGTTTCCCGGAAACGCCGTGCGAGGCATGCCGGCGGTGAACGGCATCGTGATTTTGTTCGACGGCAAGACCGGCGAGGCGCTGGCGCAAGTCGATGGTGGCGAGGTGACGGCGCGTCGGACCG
>JABJCS010000091.1 GCA_018665505.1 Alphaproteobacteria bacterium | reverse complement strand
CTTTCAGGACCACGTCGGCGGCGCGTGAAAGCAACGAAGAGGTCACGCCGGAGGATATCTCGCCCATGGAGCGGATCGAGCATGGGGCGACCACCATTCCCATAGTCTTAAAGGAGCCCGAGGAGATCGCGGCACCAATATCCGCTGCCGGGTAGACCACGTCCGCCAATGCCTTTACGTCGGCAGCTTTCCAGTCGGTCTCGTAAGCGACGGTGATCTCCGCCGATTTCGAGATTACTAGATGGGTCTCAATCGGTGTATCCCGCAATAATTCCAACATGCGGATGCCATAGATAACCCCGGAAGCTCCGGAAATGCCGATAATGAGACGTTGGGGAGCGTCGGCCACGTCCCTACTCCTCGTCCGGATTGAAGTCATCGCCCATCACGTCGCGGATCGAAACTTGCGGGTCTTCGAGCTTTTGCTTGAGTTGGGCCGTTCGCTCGCCGTTGATCAGGTAATCGCCGTCCGTGGCGCGCCGCGCCATGGCTTCCCACTTGGAGTTCCAATCGCCGAGCGAGTAGCCGTGCCATGGCACTTCCGGTGTCAGCGGCGGCAGGTCCAGCTCCTCCCAAAGGTCTTTCGCCCGCTCCATGTGTTCTTTCGTCGGCAAGGCCACTGGCGGCAGATCGTATTTGAGGGTGGCGTCGATGAGCATGGTCGACTCCTCGTCGGCCTCTTTCAAGACCGGGCCGTGGCCGCGCGCCCGGTAGTCGATGATCTGAATATCCTTCACCGGATTGGCCCGGTACGACATGGCCCAGAGAATAGCGTCCGCGTTGTCCGGATCGATGTCGTCGTTGATTGCTATACAGTATTTTCCAACTGCGGCCTGATAGGAGGAAATGCCCATAAGCGCCCGCCATATCTCGGTTTTCTTGGCATCCCGGTCGACAGTGATCGCAACGAATCGCCGGAGATTCGTCAAAGGTTCGTGCAGCGACACCTTCTGCACACAGCGAATACCGAGCGTATCGCGAAGATAGGATTTGAACATCGGCTCATAGGCGACACGCTTGATGACGCTGCTCTCGCTCGGCGTCACCTGACTTATGATCGAGCTCACCACCGGCTTCTTCTGCATGGTGATGGCGGTGACATCCATCGTGTTGTTGTATTCCTCAAGCGCGATATAACCGTGGGATTCGCCGAAGGGGCCTTCAGGCTCCAGGTATTCGGGATCGATGTATCCTTCGATGACGACCTGTGCCTCAGCCGGCACATAAAGGTCGACGGTCTTCGCCTTCACTGTGTTGATTGGACCGCCTGCAAGACCGCCGGCCACGGTCAACTCATCGACGCCCAATTTCACTTTTTGAGGGCCGGTATATTCCACCACCGGCGGGCAACCGAGGATGATGCAGACAGGCATCTTTTCCTTCCGCTTTTGGTAGCCTTTCCAATGATTGTAGCCGCCGGACTGGGTGGATATCTGCATCATGACCGCAAGGCGGTCGGCGGCTTTCAGATTGCCGCGATAGACGCCCATGTTCTGGACGCTACTGTCGATATCCTTGGTGATCCAGGTCGCCGCCGTGAAATAGGGCCCGACGTCATATCCCGGCGTCGAGATCGGGATCGGCAAGGCGTCGAGGCCGTTGCCCGGCCCTTGCACTTCGGCACCCGTCAGCACGATTTCCTGGCAGGGCGCTTCCTCGACCACATTGGTCGCCACGGGATGATTGAGGCCCCGATCCCAAAGCGGACCGATATCGTCCAATGACTCCGCCGCCATCCCGATCCGGTAAATCTCGGGATTGGCTGCCAAGCCACCGATCAGGACAGGGATGTCGTACTTCCGCCCCTTACTGTCGACGACGTTGGTGAACAAGAAGGCCTTGCGCTCCGCCTCCGGAATCCCGCCCCGGAACTGCCAGCGGACCAGCGGATGCATCTCCGTGTCCTTATTGACCGGCTTATCGATCCGGTAGAGCAGGCCCGCTTCATCCAGCTCCTCGATGTGTTCCCACAGATCTTTATAGGTGCGTCCCTCAGCCATGTGCTCTCGTCTTCCTTCACTGTCGCTTCACTGGCTATAAGTATCGGGCGCTTTTATCCTGCGTCCAGCATCCATTGGGAGAAAGAGATGGCTTGGATCAACCGGCAGAGCCCCGAGGGCGACGAAATCTTCTACGACCATATCGGCTACTTCGTACACGATTTGGACGACGCAGGCTCGCGAATGGAAAAACTCGGCTTCCAAGTCTCTGCCACCAACATCCAATACAATGAAGATGCGGCGGGCGAATTACAGAGAACCCACACATCCAACAAACTTGTGAAGTTAAATCTGGGCTTTATAGAAATGCTTGCCGCGACCGGCGAAAGCCCCCTCGCTGACCAATTGAAGAATATGCTGGCGCGCTATCAGGGCCTCCACGTCATAGCGCTCACCAATGCCGATATAGAGGCGACCGCCGCCCGACTCGCGGCGTCCGGAATTGATATGCAGGACCCGGCGCATTTGCGGCGAAAAGTCATGGTGAATGGTGAGGAAACACTGATGGTGTTCACGGTCTGTAGGGTTAAACCCGGCACCTACAATGAGGGCCGTCTGCAGATCCTGACCAATCATACGCCGGAGAATTTTTGGCTGCCGGGCGATATGGACCATGCCAACGGAGCCGATACGCTGACCGACCTGTTGATCTGCGTCGATGACGTGGAGGAAGCAGTCGGCCGATACGAGACGTTTTTCGGTACCGAGGCGATCACCATGGCGGGATTGCACACGTTGGACCTCGCGCGTGGACGGTTCCACTTCGTCACGCCGGAACAGGCGCAAGCGATGCTACCAGGGTTCACGGGCCCCACCTTGCCCTATACTTGCGGGCAAGGCTTGGGGAGTCTCGACCTGGCGGAATCGAAAGCCTTCTTCGGAATGGCAGGTGTGCCCGCTGTCTACGAGGACGATAACTTTTTCTGCATCGGCCCGGGCGACGCCATGGGCGCTTACCTGCTGTTCCACGATAAGGCCGTGGACGCACCCTGGCCGTCACTCGCTGAGCGACAGTAAGGCTTCCGCCAATTCTTTTGGCATGGTGACGAAGGGCGAATGTCCGCTCTCCAGCGTCAGTACCGACGCGCAGGGCGTGTCCCGCACCATCTCGCGCTGCAGCGTATAACCGATGGCTTTGTCTTGCGTGCAGTGGATATAGACCCGGGGAACGCGACCGAATCGATCCTCGGTGAACACGGCTTTTTCGCGGAAGATGGAAACCGGCTCCGGCCCAATTCGCACCATCGCGGTTTCGAAATCCGCGTCGCTCGCATCCTGATAAAACGCGCGCCGGGCGGCGTCTCGAGAGATCGTAAAACACGCCACGCCGTCGATCTCTATGCGCTCCGAGGCTATAAGCGCTTCAGTATCGCGTCGGGCCAAAGACGCCAGTGACTCTCGGGATTGTGGCAGGTAGGCGGTCAGATAAATCAACCTCTCGATTTGGTCCGGCACGGCTTCCGCAGCGCGCGAAATCACCGCGCCCGCCATGCTTTGGCCGACAAGTACGACCGGCCCGTTGGACACGGCCAGTTCCGCGACAAACGCCCCATACCGCTCGAGCGACAGCTCCGACATCGGCGTCGCATCATCGCCGTGTCCCGGTAAATCCGGCGCCGCCACGCTGTGCCCCGCGGCCTCGAGCAGCAGCGCCACCCGCTCCCAACACCACCCGCCGTGACAGGCGCCGTGGATCAATAGAAAGTTTGCCATAGCTCAAATCCCGTGACACCGGTGGAAGGCTTTTGTAGCGTCTCGACACCGACTTGGACACCCTAGCCCGGACCTCAAATGGAAACGCTCCCGATCTGGCGCCGCCCGGTCTTCATTCTGATCTCTTGCATTATCATGGTGATGATCGCCTACGGCACACGGCAAAGCTTCGGGCTTTTTATGCGCCCGATGAGCATCGATATGGGCTGGGGCCGCGAGGTACTTTCCTTCGCACTGGCCACGCAAAATCTACTGATCGGTGCTGGAGCCGCATTCGCAGGGGCACTCGCGACCCGGTGGGGTGCCGCGAAAACTATCGCGCTCGGCGGCGGGCTCTATGCGTTGGGTCTCTTCTTCATGTCTCAATCTACTACGCCGGAAGCCCTGTTTTTGAGCAGCGGCATATTGGCCGGCATAGGGCTCAGCGGCTGCGGTGTGCCGCTAATGGCCGGCGTCGTCGGACAAGTGGCTCCAGAGCGCCACCGCACGACCTGGATCGGTCTAATCACGGGTGCGGCGACCGGCGGACAGCTTGCGCTGCTACCATTCACGCAACACCTGCTCAGCGCATTCGATTGGGTCTTTGCGGTCATCGTGATGTCGATACTGGCCGCGATGATCCTGCCCATGGCGCTGGGGATCAGTAGTGCCAGCAAGGCCGCGCACAAATCGACGCAACCCACTCAATCCATTCGCGAGTCACTCCGCGAGGCCGGGAGCCATCGCGGCTACTTGCTCTTGATCCTCGGATTTTATGTCTGCGGATTCCAAGTGCAGTTTATCGGTAGCCACCTGCCGGCCCATATCGTCGATGCGGGGAGTACACCCGAATGGGGCGCCATCGCGCTGATGCTGGTCGCCTTCTTCAACATGATCGGCAGTTGGGGCTGCGGTTGGATCGGCGACCGCTACCGCAAGAAATACGCGCTCAGCATCCTCTATACGTTCCGCTCGTTGCTGATCGTCGGATTTGTTCTGTTGCCTATTACGCCGCTGACCATCGTCATCTTCTCGGCGGGCGTGGGACTAACGTGGCTCGGCACCCTACCCCTCGTTAGCGGAATCATTATCGATGTCTTCGGTATCCGCTACATGGCGATGCTGTTCGGCGTCGTTTATTTCAGCCACCAGTTGGGCGCGTTCAGCGGCGTTTGGCTCGGCGGGATTATATTTGATACCACGCAGAGCTACGACGCGATTTGGTGGATTGCCGTCGCACTTGGATTTACGACGGCACTCATCCACCTACCGATCGACGACAAACCCCTGGCACGAATGGCGGAAGCGTAAACGATCGCTTACTCAGCGGCCTCGGCCGGTCGCGGGCGGGCCCATTCGCGTTCCTTGTCACGTAGGAAACGAAAACCGTAGGCGCGCTCATATTGCGGCGGTGAACTTGTTTCCACATCCAACGCGGCCGCGGCACGAACTGCCCAGTGCGGATCGAACAACAGGCCCCGCGCCAAAGCCACCATGTCGGCCTTACCGTCGGCGACGATACTCTCCGCATGGTGGGGATCGTAGATCATCCCTACCGCCATGGTCGGCATGCCGGTTTCATTGCGGATATTCTCGGCGAAATCAACCTGGTATCCTTCGCCCAACTCCAAACGAGTGTTGCCGGAGATGCCGCCGCTGGAGGCACAAATGTAGTCACAACCGAGCTCTTTCAGCTTGCCCGCAAAGACAACGGAATCTTCCGGCGTCCAGCCGTGCTCTTCCCAATCGGTCGCCGAGATACGAATGCCCATCGGCTTTTCTTCCGGCCAAACCGCGCGCATTGCCGCAAACACCTCAAGCGGGTAGCGCATGCGATTGTCGATCGGCCCGCCGTATTCATCGTTCCGCGTATTGGCGATCGGCGAGAGGAACTCGTGCAACAGGTAACCATGCGCGCCGTGCACTTCGATCATGTCGAAACCGAGACGGTCGGAGCGCTTCGTGGCCTCGACAAACGCGTCCCGCACCACATCCATTTCAACGCGGTCCATGCTTCGTGGCGTGTGCCAACCCTCACCCTGTGGATTGGCGGAGCTACTGATTGTCTTCCAGGCTCCAGCCCCTTCCTTCAGCGGATCACGGCCTTCCCATGGGCGATGGGTCGAGGCCTTTCGCCCGGCATGCGCCAGCTGAATGCCCATCTTCGCTTGGCCGTACTCACGGCAGAACCGCATGACGCGGCCGAGCGCCTCCTCATTATCATCGCACCAGAGACCTAAATCCTGGGCCGTAATCCGACCGCGCGGCTCAACCGCCGCCGCTTCAGTGATCACAAGACCGATGCCCGAAGTCGCAAATTGTCCCAGATGCATCAAATGCCAATCCGTGGCATTGCCGTCTTCGGCGCTGTATTCACACATCGGTGAGACGATCGTACGGTTGTCGATTGTCAAACCGCGCATGGTGAAAGGAGAGAACAATTGGCTGCTCATAGAAGGCTTCCGTTACTATTGCTATGATTTATCGAATATGTAGCCCGAGCGCTGACGTCGGCCAAGTCCCAGAAACTGCATAGACGACCGCGCTATTGAAAGCGCGGTATAACCTTCTCGCCGATCAGCTCAATCGACCGCATAACCTGCTCGTGCGTGGTATTACCCGCTTGCATCATAAAGACCATTTGATCGAGGCCGATTTTCGCCCAGCGTTCGACGACCCGCGAACAGGTGTCAGCATCGCCGCCGACGACCATCGCGTCGTCAATCAGCTCTTCATCTGTCCGGTCTTTGACCGTCGCCAAGACACCCTTAATCCCGGCAGCAGAGCCGAAGCGCAAACGATTCAATTCCGCATCATTCTGGCCGTAGTACCAACGCGCCGCCGATGTCGCGATGCCGCGCCCGGTCGCATCGTCGTCGTGGCAACAGGTGATGGCGAAAGCGCCGGCGCTCGGGTTGGCGTACTGGCCATCCCAATCATCGGGACCACTCATTTTGATCTCCCGCCAATAGGCATCGACTGCGTCCTTCGCTTCTTCGGGTGGCAATCGGGTCACGCCTATGACGCCGAGGCCCCGTTTTGCCGCGCGAGCCCAAGATTCTAGGTTCGAAGCGGCAGTCCACAATGGCGGATGCGGTTTTTGAATGACCCGTGGCACGACCTGGCGCGCCGGTAGGTCGAAGAACTGGCCCTTAAATCCCGGGAAATGCTCATGCTCGAACATGGACATCACCGCCGTCACAGATTCGTCCGCATAGGCGCGCGCGTCTTCGCCACTCACGCCGAACCCTTCGGTAATGTATTCCGCCGTGCCACGACCGAAACCAAACTCGGCACGGCCTTCGCTTAAAATATCCAAGGTCGCGACCCGTTCCGCCACATGGAACGGGTGATGACACGGCAATACGACAACCCCGAAGCCGAGTCGGATGCGCTTGGTGCGCTGACTGATCGCCGCCAGCATCATATCCGGCGCGGCACTATGTCCGATCTCGACATAGAAATGCTGCTCGGTAATCCAGATGCGGTCGAAACCGGCCTCTTCCGCTTTCACTGCCTGCTCGACCGCGTTCCAATGCGCTTCCCGTTCGGTCGTCTCCGACCACGGTCGAGGCATTTGCAGTTGAATCATGATTCCGAACTTCATTCCATCCTCCAAGGCTTGAGTATCAGGAGCATAGGGCCTCAAGCTTCATTGCGTCTAATGCATTTCATATATAGTATTTATTACAATTGCGCATAACAGAGATCGAGATGGATTTCCGAGACCTACGGTACTTCCAAGCCGTCGCCGAGCAGGGCAGCTACAGCCGCGCAGCGGATGTGCTGCGTATTTCACAGCCGGCTCTCAGCCGCGCCGTCCAACGCCTCGAACTTGATTTAGATGTCTCGCTCTTCGAACGACACGGACATGGCGCACGTCTGACGGAATCCGGCCAGGCCTTGATCGAACGCGCGAACGGGTTGTTGCGGCAATTGGAGCAAGCCCGCGCCGAGGTCCAGGGTGGGATCGAAACACCCTCCGGCGTATTGGATTTCGCCGTACCACCGGGTGCCGCGACCTATCTCGTGCCGCCGATCATCACGGCCCTACAGGCGGCATACCCAAATGTGTTTTTGCGTGTCCACGAAGGATTCAGTGGTCAGCTCAGCGATTGGATTGCGCGCGGTCAGGTTGACCTCGCCTGTATCCACGATCCCATTCCAATGCGCGGTGTCGCCGTGACCCCCTTGGTCGACGAGGAATTATTTCTGGTCGGCCGCGATCTTCCGTTGAAGGGCCCGTGTGCTCGGATTAAGGACTTGGCTGATATCCCGCTCATCCTACCAAGCCATGCGCATAGCCTGCGACGATTGATCGACGGATTGGTCGCGGAGAAACGGATCACCCTGGACCTCCGAGCGGAAGTCGACGGGCAACCGATCATCAAACTCTTGCTGAGAGAAGGTGTCGGCGCATCCCTCTTGACCTGGGGCGCGATCCACGAAGAAGTCGAACGGGGCGAGCTGACCGCGCTGAAATTCAAGCCCTCGCTACGCTGGCCGCTTACCTTGCTCGAACGGAGCGACGCGACGGTATCGGCGCCCCACATCACCTTGGTGGAAACCGTAAAGCGGGTCGCACGCGAG
>JABJCS010000735.1 GCA_018665505.1 Alphaproteobacteria bacterium | reverse complement strand
CTCGCCAGCGTTCTGGCGGCGATCTCCGGTTCCGTCGGCACGATCAGCGGCGGTGGCGGACTGTATTTTCTCGTAGCATATCTGAAACTGGTGTGCGCCAATCCTGCAGTCTTGCGCAGCACGAATGTATTTCTGTCCGGCGCTTTCATGTTGTTCCGGCTGTGTTTGCTGACTTATGCCGGATTGTTCACACCAACTTTGTTGATCGAAGCTCTGTTGGTGGCGCCCGCGGTCTTTCTTGGCAGTTGGGCGGGGACCCGGCTTTTTCACGCCAGCAGTCCGGAGCGGTTTTACGCCATTTTGCAGTTTGTCCTATTCGCCGCCGCCGCCGCGCTTTTCATAAAGGGGCTTCTATATCTATTTGCATAAGGGGAGGGGCGAACAATGACACAGCCGAGTTACACCGAACAATTGGCCGAATGGGTATGCGCTCTGCGGCTTTCCGATCTTCCAGGAGAAGTTGTCGCCGACGCTAAATCGCGTGTATTGGATATCTTGGGCACGACCTTGGCGGCAAGCTCGTTCGAGAGCAGCAAATGCATCCGCGACGGGGCCGTCTTGACGGGCGCCGGAAACGACGCACGGATCATCGGCTATGGCGACCATGCCAGTACCGCGGGCGCGGCGCTCGCCAACGGTACCATGGCCCATGCACTTGATTACAACGACACGCATATGGGCTCCGTCGTCCATATCTCGGCCCCGGTGGTCACCACCGCGATGACTTTGGGGGAGGCACTCAAGGCGTCGGGCGAGGATGTGTTGACCGCTATCGTGGCGGGAGCCGAGGTCGGTTGCCGGATTGGCAGCGTCGCGCCAAAGGCCTTCCATCAACAGGGGTTTCACGCAACGGCGGTTGTCGGCACGTTCGCGGCTGCGGCGACGGCGGCGAAGCTCCTCGGCCTCGACGTCCGGCAGACCACACATGCGCTCGGCATCGCCGGCAGTCAATCGTCGGGCATTATGCAATGTTTCAACGACGGCACCTGGACCAAGCAGCTTCATGTCGGTTGGTCCTCCCACGCCGCGGTGATTGGCGCCACGCTGGCGAAATGCGGGTTCACCGGGCCGGCCGAGGTTTTGGAAGGCATCCAGGGTTTCTATACGACCCACGCCAAGCCTGGCGAGCAATTCCCAGAGCGGTTGATGGACGGGCTTGGTACACGCTGGGAATATCCAACAACGTCGTTCAAACCCTATCCATGCGGTCACGTGGTCCACGGTTTTCTGGATTGTGTCACGCAGCTCTATACGGAGGAGGGATTGCGCGCCGAGCAGGTCAAATCGATGCTCTGTCCGATTGCGGAATGGATGATCCCGATCATGTGTGAGCCGCGCGAGGTGAAACTCCGCCCGGCGACCGATTATCACGCCAAGTTCAGCTTTCCCTTCACGATCGCCGCGACACTCACATTTGGCCGCCTAGGTGTCGAAGCCTTCAGTGAGGAGAATATCAACGACCCCGAACTCCTCGCTTTGACGGCAAAGATCAATCATACGCTGGATCCGACCGCGACCGATCCCAGCCGCTTCAAAGGATGGGTCCAGGTGGAGACGACGGACGGCCGCAAGATGGAACGTATCGTCACCGATAATTGGGGCAGCGAGTATAACCCGATGACACTGAATCAAGTGCGCCGGAAGTTCCGCGAAAATGCGGTCTTGGTCTTGGAGGCGGCGCGTGTGGAGCAGCTTCTCGAAAATGTCGAGCGGATCGAGAGCCTCTCGGATGTCGGTGGAATTGTCACGGATTGCATTGCCGCGTGAATATTGGTTTTAAAATTAGGAGATTCTTATTGTGACTGATTCACCAATCGACCTCTCTTCGGCGGAGCTTTTCGACGTTCTTTCTACGACGCGGGCGATGCGTCGTCTTAAGCCGGATCCGGTGCCGGATGAACTCATCGTCAAGGTTTTGGAAGCCGGTACCCGAGCGCCAAACGGTGCGAACAGCCAGAGCTGGCATTTCGTTGTCGTGAAGGACGTTGCCATCAAGAAGGCGGTTCAGGTTTGGTACAAAAAGGCGTTGGATGAAATTGTCGGGCCACGCTATGCCACGGCCGAGCCGCCGGCCGGATCTTCTCCCGAGAAATATCATCGCCAACACTTGGCGGTCGAGTATTTGACCGAGCATTTTCACGAAGCGCCGGTTTGGATTGTCGCCTGTATCAAACATGACAATCCGTTGATTCCCCCGAATAGGATGGCGGGCGCATCCATATATCCGGCCGTCCAAAACATGTTGCTTGCGGCGCGCGCGCTCGGATTGGGCGCCAGCCTTACAACCCGCCACCTGTTGTTTGAGGAAGAATCGGAAAAGGCGCTGGAACTACCGCCAGGGGTGCACTCCTACGCGATCGTCCCGATTGGGTATCCGATGGGGAATTTCGGTCCAGTTGGTCGCGGCGACTTGCGGGAGTTCGTGTCTCTCGATCGCATTGGCCAGCCATGGAGTGCGCTGGATTAACGCTATTGAGCGGGCGGAGTAAATACCAGCTTCACAAAATCGCGATAGAGCAGTAACTGACGTGGTAGTGCACTAGCGTCCCTGGTCACTTTCGACAAAATGATACCGCCATCCGCCACGGCGGATAACATGTCGGCTAAATCCTCCAAACGGATGTCGATCCGGGGCGGATAGCGTTTTTCTACTCGGACGAGTCTTTCGAGAAACCGTTCCCGCCATCCCAACACAGCCGCCGCGTTAACTTCGCATACGTCGCGATCGAAAAGTTGTTCATGATAGCAAATGGACGCGACCAAGCAGCCCGGATGACCATTGGGCAGGTCTGCGAAAATTTCCGACAATAATTTGAGGGCGATCAGGAAACTGTGGAGGGGATCGTCACTTAGCTCGTCGGCACGGCAGAATACGTCGTCGAATATCTTATTGTCAGTTTCGACGTAGCGCTCCAGCAGCGCTTTCGCGAGTCGGGATTTGTCCCGAAAATGATAGAAAAATCCGCTCTTCGAAATGCCGACAGCAGCGATTAGCTCTTCAATCGAGGTGCCGCTGAATCCCTTTGCCAAAACGGCCGCCTCCGCGGCGTCCATAATTTGTTCCCGCGTCGGTGTGTCATTTTTGGATTTTGGGCCAGCCATGTCGTCAATCCTTCGGGGGGAACAGTACCGCAAGTACAGTGATGGTGGTTTCCCTGATGGGCAAATGAACGTTGTTTGAATTTATCCAGCATAACACGCTGAAAAATATAGGTTAATTAATTTATCAAAAGTGTACCACGAGTTCACTAGATAAGAAATTCAATGGCCTTTATCTATCCGCAACCGCCCACCGGAACCGTTCGTACGTTCCTTCAAGCGCAAAACTCTCTCACACACTCTCGAAATGGAAAAGACAATGTTTGCAGATCTTCAAGGTCATGTGCTTTCCGGCGCAACGGAGCCGGCACTATCAAAGTATGAAGCGGCGGTTCACGCCTTCAACATTTATCGCGGTGATCCAGTTGCGCTGGTTGATCAGGCTTTGGACGCGGCGCCGGAATTTGTTATGGCGCATATTCTAAAAGCCTACCTCTACGCTGTCGCGACGGAACCGGAGGCGACGGCAGAAGCGAAAACCATCGCGATACATGTCACCGATTTGGAAATGAATGATCGCGAGCGTTCTCTGCTGAAAGCGTTGCATGACCTGCTTGTTAATAATTGGACCGCCGCGTCGGTTGCGCTGGACTACCACAACATGCGGTTCCCGACTGATTTGCTGGGTTTGCAGGTTGGTATTCTAACAGATTTCTTTCGGGCAAATGCGCGCAATATGCGCGACCGGATCGCGCGGGTTTTGCCTCATTGGTCGGAGGATCGACCTGGGTATTCCATCGTTTTAGGTCTCTATGCATTTGGGCTCGAAGAATGCGGAGATTACGCGCGGGCGGAAGCTGCCGGCCGTGAAGCGGTGGCGCGTGAACCGATGGACTGTTGGGCTCATCATGCCGTTGCCCATGTCATGGAAATGCAAGGCCGCGCTGAGGACGGTATCGGCTGGATGCAGGCGCGTGAAGCGCATTGGGCGGGGGGCGACAATTTCTTCCAAATTCACAATTGGTGGCACAAGGCGCTTTTCCATCTCGCCATAGACCAACACGAAGAGGCGCTCGTGATTTACGATCGTGAAGTGCGTGGGGACCAGAATGCCACTGCAATGGACCTTGTCGACGCATCGGCCCTGTTATGGCGGCTTCACCTCAATGGGCAAGATGTCGGTGGTCGATGGTCGGAAGTCGCCGCCGGCTGGGACGCTTATGCAGATGGGAAACTTTATCCGTTTAACGATTGGCACGCGGTAATGGCCTATCTTTGTGCGGAGCGTGACCAGGATGTCGACCGATTAATCGAAACGATTCTTCGGGAGGACACTCAATGCGAGACCGCACAATGGGCTCGTGAGACTGGCCTTCCCTTGATCAAAGGCTTCGCTGCTTTCTGGCGCGGCGACTACGGGGATGCGGTCGAACTCTTGTATCCCGCGCGATATATCGCCAATAGTTT
>JABJCS010000734.1 GCA_018665505.1 Alphaproteobacteria bacterium | reverse complement strand
CTTCGTTGCCGGATTCCCAACCCGGCGAGCAGCGAATTCGAGGTAACGCATTCCCACTTCATCTATGCCCTCCGGGTGCCCCGTCCCGGTTGCCGACGCGAGTAGGAATTTCAATACTCTTTAGAATATCCAGTAAATAACAATGAAGTTCATTACTTCAATTTATATCACTGTTTCTTATCATCAACAGTATTGCGGTTATAATTACATCAACAACTCTTGAAGAAGTTGATGCGGCGTTTCCCCCAGACGATGACAACATAATCAAATGTAACGGGGGTTAATCGAGCCCGCAACGGGACTGAAAGGGGAACAGTTCAAATAAACTTATTGACTCTCGACGAATCGGTTAGGGCGGCGGATATCGCCAAATGTGCACAAAAAAACGGCCGCCCGAAAACCTCCGGCGGCCGCCTGAATGCTTCATGCATACGCGATTTTTACATCGCGTTGATGCGTCGCGAGAGCCCGGACAATTTACGCCCGGTCGTATTGCGGTGAAATGCGCCCTTTTGCGTGCCACGATGCAATTCCGGCATGGCTTCCTTGTATGCGGTCTCGGCAGACGCCTTGTCGCCGCTGGCGATGGCTTCCTCGACCTTTCGCAGATAGCTGCGGACGCGACTACGGCGCGCGCGATTGCGCTCGCTGCGGGTTTCTGTTTGGCGGATTCTTTTCTTCGCGGATCGGCTGTTAGCCATTTCAAATTCCGTTCGTCATATGTATCAAGCCGCGCGGGTTATAGAGCCGTACGGGCCTGCCGTCAAGCCCGAACCGCTGGGATTTCCAGGGAATCGAGCAGAATGCGAGATCACTGCGGCCCCACCGCGACTCGGTGTTAAAAATTTCCGCCCAAATCAGCGGTGTTTAAAGTCGGCCGTACGTTTCTCCGCGAATGCGGCCATGCCCTCTTTCTGATCCTCGGTTGCGAAGGTCGAATGGAACAATCGGCGCTCAAACCGCACGCCTTCGGCCAAGGTGGTCTCGTATGCGCGGTTCACCGATTCTTTCGCCAGCATGACGACTGGTCGTGACAGGTTGGAAATTTTCTCCGCCGTCTTGATCGCTTCTTCGACGAGTTCGGCCGCAGGGATAATCCGGCTAACCAATCCCGCGCGTTCCGCTTCCTCGGCGTCCATCATACGCCCGGTAATGACCATCTCCATGGCTTTCGCCTTGCCGATGAACCGGGTCAGTCGCTGGGTACCGCCGGCGCCGGGGATGGTGCCGATCAGAATCTCCGGCTGTCCGAACTTGGCTGTATCTGCGGCGAGGATGAAGTCACACATCATGGCGAACTCGCACCCACCTCCAAGCGCATATCCGGCCACGGCGGCAATTACCGGCTTGCGACAATGGGAAAGGCGCTCCCAATTCACCGTGATGAAATCTTCTTTATAAACGTCCATGTAGTTCTTATCGGACATCTCCTTGATGTCCGCGCCGGCGCAAAACGCCTTCTCGGAACCGGTGACCACCAACGCGCCAATATTGTCATCCGCCTCATAGGCATCGACGGCCTCTGCGATTTCGCGCGCCAGATCGGCGCACAATGCGTTCATCGCTTTGGGGCGGTTCAGAGTGATCAACCCGACGGAGCCGCGGGTTTCGACTAGAATATGTTCATAGGCCATGAAAAGGCTCTCCTCGTTTAAGTCTCGTGTAATGCTATGGGCGACTCGGTGAGAGCCGAAATGTGACCGTCAGGTCTCCGTCTTTTCCCGATGTCGTAACCGTTAAAAATTCATTCTCGCGGCGGTACTTTCCCACCGAAACTCGCTGCCATCCCAATGCGAGGAGTGTCTCGGCGTAAAACGCCTCTACCTTGCTGCGGGCGGTGGTGCCGCGGGTATGGCTTTCGACCAGACGTCCGGCCGGCGAATCGAAGACATGACCCGACCCTGGTACGACCTGCAGGCCGCTCATGACCGGTATATCCTCGAACCCCGGCACGAAATCCTGTGCGGTCGCCGGGGCCACGGCATGGGCCATCAGCAATCCGGCGAAGAGCAGGCTTATGAGAAGGTGAGGCATGATGGCCGCACTTTGATCATCTCTGGTGTTTTCCGCAATAAAAAGTCGACCGTCCTGATTGCACGATGCGAGAAATAACGCCGCTGCAGCCCTCTTCCCCGCAGATCTCGCCCTCGCGGCCGTAAGCCCGCCAATTATGTTGGAAATATCCAAGCTCGCCGTCCGCCTGCACATAATCCCGCAAGGAAGATCCACCGGCGGCAATGGCAGCGGTCAAGACATCGCGAATGGCCGGCACCAATCTCTCGGCCCGTCGTCCGGGAATCGTATGTGCGCTGCGACGCGGTGAGATCGCTGCCCGGAACAACGCCTCGCAGACATATATGTTGCCGAGCCCCGCGACGATTTTTTGGTCAAGCAAAGCGGCTTTGATAGGCGAGCGCCGTCCCTGCAGTGCCTCGCTCAGTGCCGTATCGTTGAAAGCGTTCGAGAGCGGCTCCGGGCCTAAATCTCGTAGCATTGGATGGGCCCCGAGCTGGTCTGTCTCAATCAGGTCCATAAAGCCGAATCGCCGCGCATCATTGTATCGGACCGTCGTGCCTGCACCGGTCAGAAATTCGATATGATCGTGCTTGCCGGCGGTGGGCGGCTCGCCCTCGATCATTGTCATCCGGCCCGACATGCCGAGATGTCCCAAAAGGGTCCAACCGTCATCGAGATGCAGTAGCATATACTTAGCGCGCCGCTCGATCCGCTCGACCGTGCGGCCGGTCAGGCGGGCGGCGAAATCATTCGGCAACGGGAAACGCAAATCCTCGCGCCGCTGGATCACACGCTCCAGTTTCTGGCCTTCGAGCTTTGGCCTGAGGCCGCGGCAAACGGTTTCGACTTCTGGTAATTCCGGCATACAGCCGTTCTAGCAAAACTAAGCGCTCTAGGCTATCGTCGCGGCCATGGAACGGACGGAAAATATCGGCTCCGGCACGGAGAAGAACGCGGGCAGTGAAGGCTCCCGGACGCATTTTGGATTTCGCGACGTGGAAACGGACGAGAAGTCGATATTGGTGCGCGGCGTCTTCGATAGTGTCGCCGACCGTTATGACCTGATGAATGACCTGATGTCGGGTGGTATCCATCGGCTTTGGAAGGCGAGCTTTATCGACCAACTACGCCCGCGCCCCGGCATGCATCTGCTCGACGTCGCCGGTGGCACGGGCGACATCGCGCTTCGTTTTCGCGAGGCAGGCGGCGGGCGTGTGACCGTCTGTGATATCAATCAAAGCATGGTCGAGGTCGGCCGCGACCGGTCGATCGATCTCAATTGCCCGGATGGTATTGAGTGGACGGTCGGAGACGCGGAAGCGCTACCTCTGCCGGATGGCTCCGTCGACGCGTATACGATTGCCTTCGGTTTGCGCAACGTAACACAGATCGATTCCGCCTTGTCGGAGGCACGTCGGGTGCTGCGGCCCGGCGGCCGGTTTATGTGTCTTGAGTTCAGCCATGTTGCGAGTCCTATCTTGGCGGAACTCTATGATCGGTTCTCTTTCAATATATTGCCGCTGTTGGGCCGCGTTGTTGCCAATGACGAAGAGGCTTATCGTTATCTGGTTGAAAGCATTCGCCGCTTCCCGTCGCAGGAGGAATTGTCAGCGCGCATG
>JABJCS010000733.1 GCA_018665505.1 Alphaproteobacteria bacterium | reverse complement strand
TCGCCAATGCCGCAGCGGCCTGGGATACGTTGCCAGCAGACCTTAAGGATGAGATTTTAAGCCTGCGCGGCATTTTCGATTTTCGCGGCCGCAAACGGTCGTCTCCCGTGAGCGCCGAAGATATCGCCAATTATCCACCGGTGGAACACCCCATCGTGCGCAGTCACCCCAGAACCGGCCGCAAAAGCCTTTACATTGTTCGTGACGATTGCACCGAGATTTTGGGTAGGAGCGCGCGAGACAGCGAAGCGCTGATCGAGGCTCTCGCCGATCACATCGTGAAGCCGGAGTTCATCTATCAACACAAATGGCGGGTCGGCGATGTCGTTATCTGGGACAATTGCACGGTGCAGCACCGCGCAATCCTGGATTACGATCTCCCTCAACGTCGGCTGATGTGGCGCACCACGGTCAAGGGTAAGGCCCCGTATTGTGAACTTGATTAATGCTTTATTAAGCATTTTAGCATAGAGTAAACTATAGCTAAGAGCGTAGTGCAGATGCCGTGGGGGCAGGAAGTTGAAACTAGCTCGGTTTAGCACCGATCACGCTGGTGACGGCGCGGGCGATTCGTCCGAATCCGAAGGCACCTTTCTTTTGGCAATTCTCACATGATCGAGCCCGCACTGCCGGTCGATGAATTGGAACGCCAGGCAGCGGTCCAATCTCTCGATCTTCTCGATTCTCCAGTGGAAGAACGTTTCGATCGCTTTACGCGGCTGGCGCAGAACGTCTTTGATGTCCCGATTGCTCTCATTAGCCTCGTCGATGGTGAACGCGTTTGGTTCAAGTCGCACCAGGGAATGGCAGAGACGGAAGCACCTCGTGACGTATCATTTTGCGGCCACACGATATTGCAGGACGGATTCCTACATGTTCCGGACGCTCGCAAAGATCCCCGTTTTGCGGAGAGCCCCCTCGTCACTGATGAACCACATGTCCGCTTCTACGTCGGTGCCACTTTAACATCGAGTGATGGTTACCCGGTTGTAACACTCTGTCTGATCGATACGGTACCACGAGAGTTTTCCAAGAAAAATCTTGCGGCCCTCCGTGATATTGCCGATGCGACGGAAGCGGAAATTCAGCGCGCAGGTGAGGCCGCGATATACGCTGCCGCCAATGCCAGCCGCTTCCTTATGAACGAAAACTTCAAGCGGGTTGAAGAATACGAAGCGCGTTTCCACGATCTGACTGCAGGATCATTACAAGGCCTGATGATCACGAATGGCGAACGGATCGAATTCGCCAACTCGGCACTGGCGGAATTATTCGGCTATAGGGTCGACGAAATGCTCGCGTTGAACTCCTGGGTTGAGTTGATCGCGCCCGAAGACCGGAGCGTCGTGCTTGGCTATTGCCACAACCGCGCCGATAAAAAGGAGGCGCCGGCGCAATACGAATATCGTGGTCTGCGTAAAGACGGCTCCATCTTGTGGCTGGAGAACCTGTCGACCAATGTCGTTTGGAACGGCACACCCTGTGTCCAAGCCGCTGTTGTAGATATTTCCGCGCGTAAACATATCGAGCAAGAACTCCAAGAAGGAGAAGCGCGGTTCCGACATTTCGCGGAAGCGAGCTCCGATTGGTTCTGGGAAATGGATGAAGAGCTTCGCTACACATGGTTCTCGGAACGCGTTGAGGAGTTCACCAATTTCCCCCGAGAATGGCATTACGGCAAAACCCGGGAAGAACTTGGAATTCCGGATGACCAACGAGAGGAATGGATTGAACACCTTGAGTTACTAAAGGCCCGCAAACCCTATCGCGATTTCATTTATCGTCGTGAAGCGCCCGATGGGGTGCGTTGGGTTCGATCCAGTGGCGTGCCAATCTTTGGTCCCCACGGCGATTTCCAGGGTTATCGCGGAACGGGCAACGACATCACCCAAGAAATGGAAATCCGTGATGCCGCAACCCAAGCGAACACACTGTTAAAATCCGCCGTAGACGGGTTGAACGAAACCTTCTCGCTTTGGGGTCCAGACGACAATTTGTTGGTCTTCAATGAACAGTTCAGAGAGCACAATCGACAAATAGCCGATTACATCAAACCTGGCATCTCCTTTACAGAATTCACCTGTATCGCATTGCAAAACGGCATCTACGCGGAAGCCGAAGGTTGCGAGGAGGAGTGGTATCAAGAACGCCTTCAAATGCACCGCAACCCCATCGGACAATTCGAGCAAGAACGCGGTGACGGCACGTGGTTGCTCATCCACGAGCAAAAAATTGGTGACGGCAGTACCATCACCATATCGATGGATATCACGGCACGAAAAATGGCCGCGCTCGCTCAGCAAGAAAGCGAGAGCCGGTTCCAAGACTTTGCAAGATCGAGCGCGGACCGTTTCTGGGAAATGGATCGAGATCTACGTTTCACATCTTTCATCGACATGTCCCGGGAACCAGACGAAGCGGACCGACGTCGCGTGCAAGGGAAAACCCGTTGGGTATCTGTCGGCGCCGACCCGGAAAGCGACCTGAAATGGAAAGCGCATCGCGCGGATTTGTTGGCGCGGAGATCGTTCAGAGATTTCGACTACCTTGTAATTGACGAAAGAGGCGGCGAGAAGTGGTGGCGGATCAGCGGCGTCCCTCTCTTCGATACGAACGAAGTCTTTCAAGGGTATCGCGGCGTTGGAACCGATGTCACAGCGATAAAACAAACCGAAGAGCAGCGCGACCTCGCCATACGGCAAGCCGCAGAGGCAAGCCGGGCAAAGTCAGTATTCCTCGCGAATATGAGCCATGAACTTCGGACGCCGCTCAACGCCATTATTGGATTTTCCGATGTGATGCATCAAGGCGTGTTTGGAGAATTGGGACATCCGAAATATAGCGAATATGTCGAAGATATTTCCCGATCGGCGCAGCACCTCCTACTTCTTATTAACGACGTTCTCGACATCTCGAAAATTGAAGCGGAAAAACTCGATATTACCGAGGCAGAAATTGAAATCGGCATGGTGATGGATATGTGCGCCTCCATGCTGGAGCCTCAATCCAAAGCGAAATCGCTTTCGCTTTCCGTCACCCATCCATCTCCATCGGTCCGCCTCCTCGGAGACGACTCCAAACTGCGGCAAATCATTATCAATCTGCTCGCAAACGCGGTCAAATTCACGCCCAAACGAGGCTCCATTCATCTGATGGCCGAATGCGCGCCTGCCGGAAATATCATTCTCAAAGTGTCGGATTCTGGAATTGGTATTCCAGCCGAGGACATTGAACGGGTACAGCAGCCGTTCGAGCTCGGGGGGAACAACAGCGCCGGTTCACAGGAAGGTACCGGCCTCGGGCTAGCCATCACCAAACGCTTTATCGAACTGCATGGCGGAGAATTGAAGATCGAAAGCGAACTCGACAAAGGCACGACCGTCAGCGTCATCTTCACGCCGGAGCGGACAATTCCGCTTACGTAGGCGCGCCGAACCCATCCGAAATGGTTTCGTGAAAGCTGTTTCTGAATCTCAATATAGCCAACCTAATCAAAGAAGGTCGATTGACCTGGCCGCTTGACGCATCATCGAGCCAGCGCTCCGACCGAGTCTTGCCATACTCAACCACTGTCCCTCACAAATTCCGCTCTATCTCTTTTAAAGGTAACGAATTGAGGGAGAGAGAGGCATGGCCTTACAAAGCGATACGGACGCTGCAACGCCGAAATTCCTGCGTGGCAAATATGCCATTTGCGGCGTTGGCGAGACGACTTATCGGCGAGGTTCGAAGGAATCGACACGGAACCTGGCCACGTGGGCGATCAACAACGCGCTGGAAGACGCGGGCATGACGGCCGACGACATCGATGGAATGCTCGATTATTCGGGTAACGATTCGGTTTTCGCGCCGCAAGTGGCCAACGATCTCGGCATACGTCTCAATTTCTATATGGATGTCCACGGCGGCGGCTCCTCAACGGAAGCGCTGATCGGTATCGCCATCGGCGTCATCGAAGCCGGAATGTGCAAGACGGTTGCGATCTATCGTGCCATGAACGGCTATAGTCAGGTCCGCATCGGCGGTACAGGTGCACGTTCCGCCGTGCCCATTAACGGTGATCAGATCCATCACCGGGGATATGGCTGGCAGAGTGCGGGACAGATGTTTGCGCCCACCTTCCTACGCCACATGTACGACTACGGCACCACGCCGGAACAGGTGGCCCATGTGAAGGTCGCCCATTCGAAGCACGCCTCCAACAATCCGAAGGCCTATTACAAGACGCGCTATACGGTGGAGGATGTGGTCAACTCGCGGATCATCTGCAAACCATTGCACCTCCTCGATTGTTGCGTCGAGACGGATAACGCGACCTGCATCATCGTCACCAGCATCGACCGGGCCCGCGACTGCAAGAATGCTCCCGCCGTCATCCAGTCTGTGGCCGGGCGGGTCTGTAAGCCGCGCGGCGATATCCATCTGCACTACCAGCACGGACCGATCTCAACCGTCGCCGGGCATTACGCGAAGGATATCATATTCCCGAATGCCGGCGTGGGACCGGAAGATATCGATATCACCGGTTCCTACGACGCGTTCACCTTCACCACGATGCTGCAGCTGGAAGATTACGCCTTTTGCGAAAAGGGCGAAGGCGGCGACTACGTCTCGTCCGGCGCCATTGAGCTTGGCGGGCGGCGACCGAACAACACGTCGGGAGGCCACCTTTGCGAGGGTTATACCCACGGCATGAACATGGTGATTGAAAACACCCGTCAATTGCGCGGCGAAGTCGACGATTCATGTCCGGTCGGCCCCGATGGTAAAAAGCAACACACCTATGATTATTCCGAGGGCGGTTGCCGCCAGGTCAAAGGGGTGGAGATGTCCGCCAATTTGGGCTGGGCGCATCCAGGCGCCGGCTCGGCGATGATCATGGCGAAAGACGCACGGTAGGAGGAGAGAACAATGCCAATCCAAGGCGAATACATGGGCATGATGCTCACCATCGACGACGTCGATCAGGAAAACCGCGAGTTCTTCCGCCATTGTGCAGAAGGCACATTCCATCTGCAGCAGGGTAAGGAAAGCGGATTGCTGCGCTATCCCCCGACCACGGCCTGTCCGTGGACCCGCGACCGCAAATACGATTGGGTACCGGTCGAGGGTAAGGGAGCAGTCCATTCCTATGCGGAGGTGCATCACCCGATTCAACCGGCCTTCCGCGAGAAGGTGCCGTATATGGTACTGGTGGTCGATCTCGACACGCAATTGGGACAGCCGACAGAGCATGAGGCACTCCGCGTCGCCGGTAATTTGCTGACCGCTGACGGCGAATTCGTGCCGCCGGAGACAATCAAGTCCGTTGGCATCGGCACCCGCGTGCGCATGGTTTTCACGAAAGTAACGGAAGGTTTCGCCCTTCCCCACTGGACCATCGACGAGGATGCCGAGCAGCCGGAGAACCCGTGGCGCTATCCGCAGGAATGATGCCAATTATCGTCATTCCGGGGCGTGCAGCGCACGAACCCGGAATTATTGCCTGAGATTCCCAAGGTGAATCTCACCGAATTATACCGCTCAGGCAATAGTTCCGGATAACGCTTTGCGATTCCAGAATGATGACCATGAGTGAAGAAGGAGCGAGCGATGAATGACGCTTCAGTCAAAAACACCCCCTCTCTCGTAGCGCGTGGTCCGGTTCGATTGGTTGGAGGTGAAGTGACCGGCGCGATTGCACCTGAGAGCAAAAGCATCTCCCGCTTCCTCGGTATTCCCTACGCGGCACCACCGATAGGTGATCTGCGCTGGCGGCCGCCGCAAGTGATCGCACCTTGGGACGGTGTCCGTTCCGCCGAAAGCTTCGGCCCGGCACCTGCACAACCCATCGACCCGACACTCTCTCTGTTCGGTCTGCAGGATGGCGACGAGATGTCGGAGGATTGTCTGCATCTCAACGTCTGGACTCCCGCATCGGATGCGAACGAGCGCCGACCTGTCATGGTATGGATTCACGGCGGT
>JABJCS010000732.1 GCA_018665505.1 Alphaproteobacteria bacterium | reverse complement strand
TGTTGTACTTCACCGTGCGCTCGATGTGCTCGCGGCTGCGGTAGGGATCGTATTCGCGGACATTGCGGACGAAATGCTCCAGATCGTCGAATATCTCGTTCTTTTTCACGAAACTGGAGATCGTCTTGCGTCCCGCTTCCATGGTCTCCGGTCCGACATCGACGATGACGAGTGCGCGGGGATAGCTTGGGTCCATGCGGGTTAGTAGCAGGGTGTTCCGCCCGCCCATTGAATGGCCCATGACGACTGGGTTTTGCAGACCGATGGCTTGCACGAAGGCGCGTGCGTCTTGCGCCATGGTAAGATTCGAATAATCGCCGTTACGCGCCCATTCGCTGTCGCCGTGGCCGCGCTGATCGAGCGCGATAATGCGGTATTTCTGTGCCAAATGCAGGCTCACCAAGTCCCAGGAATGGGCCGACTGATGGCCGCCATGGAGCAGCAAGATCGTCGGCGCGTCGGCAGCGCCCCATTCGAGGAAATGAAATCGCTGGCGCCGCACTACGATGTTGCAGGATTGATAAGCGATATCGGGGGAATGCGGAATGTCGAGGTCGCCGGCGCTTTGCAGCAAGCTCGCGAATTCGTCGGTCTTGGTCATATCGATTGGGGCCGAGCCGTCCGCGAAGGCGTTCAGATACAGGCCGCGTTCTGTCGTTGCGTCGTTCATATCGGCGTCAATTCCCGGCGATTAATGTCATTTGCTAACAGTTAGGCCGCGGAATCGGCGTGGAAACCACCACGCCGCGTCAGGGGACTGGCGGAAGCCAATTGAAAATGCATATTAGTCTCTATTAAACCCTGCCCCATCCCTATACAGCGGCCGAAATGACAGATTCACTGCGTGTTGCCCATTGCTCGGACATTCATTTGGACGGCGATCACTATCACCACGACCGCTATGTCGAGGCGAGCGACTATTACAAAGACATGTTCGACCGCGTCTTGGATACGATGCAAGAGCACGATCCCGATCTGGTGTTGTTGGCGGGCGATCTATTCGATTCCAATCAGGCGACGAAAGAGACCATCGAATGGTCGATGGAGCGCATCGCGGCCCAACCGTGCCCGGTGGCGATGATCCCCGGCAACCACGATTGCTTGGTCGAGGGCGGTATCTATCAGCGCCATGATTTCAAAACGATCCCGAACCTGACCTTCTTAACGGCGGAAGAGGGGGAGACCTTGTGGATCGAGGAATTGGGTGTTGCCGTTTGGGGCAAAGGTATGGTCGATCACTCGCCGAATTTCGCACCGCTTGGCGGTAGGCCAAGTCGTCCCGAGGAATGCGAGTATTACATCGGCATGGGCCACGGCATCCACGTACCGCATGGCGAGCCGTCGCACCGGTCCTCGCCGATCCATATGGGCGAGATCGAGGATAGTCCGTTCGACTATTTAGCGCTCGGCCATCATCACGCGGCGATGAAGCTGGTGACCAACGACGCGACCGCAGCCTATTGCGGTTCACCGACGGACACGGTCGGCGGCGCGGCCACCTATGCCATGATCGAGATCGAGAAGGGCAACGGCACTAAGCTCGAAGTCCTCGCGATCCCCGGTACGGAAACCAAATAGAGATATCGACCGAGCAGGTCACCCTCCGTCATCCTGAGCTTGCCGAAGGACAGGGGCTGCTCGCTACCCCAGCATCTTCCGCAGTTTCATCACGGATGTATCGGGCGTTGTCAGCACGGGCTTGCTCGTCTTTTCCGCGACCAATGCGGCTGCGGGCGATAGGCTGAATTGCGCCAGCGCAATCACATCGCAGTCACCAAGCTCCGCCGCGGCCACCTCTGCCGCCGCCTGGTCATGGCCTTCCCGGTCGCCGGCGAACAACGCGTCGAGCGCCGCGGTCGCCAAGGCCGTTCGCAGCTGAAACCCGGGCTGAGCGGAGGTGAACTCGGGCGGCATGGTGTCCAAGGTTTGCTTGAACGTGGCGAGCAACCCCACATGCGCGGACGTACCGCCAATCGCCGCACATTCCTCGATCAAGGCTTCGTTCGGCTTCAAGACGGGAAGGGGCGCTAAGTCTTCCGCGCAGGCCTCGATACACGGCCCGAAAGCGGAGCAGGTGAACAGGATCGCATCCGCCCCGCTGCTGGCGCTGTAACGGGCGAGGGCCAGAAATCTGTCCGTCATCTCCGGCGGCAACGTGCCCGCCGCCGCCAAATCGCCCGCCAGTGAATCATCGGTCAGATTGACCGTGTTCGCTTCCGGCCAAAGCCGTTCGAACGCTTCCTCGATCGGCGCGATGGAGACGGGCAGAGCGTGGATCAAAGCGATGCGCATTTAAATTTCCTTCACGGTTTTCGTTTCCCGGGGGGCGAACGCGAAATCCGGGAGACAATTATGTGAATGTTGAGATAGTTCGCCCGGCGCATCGGCGTATATCTCTTCGTAGAACAATTACACCTTTTGGGAGGATTCATCATGATCCACGAACTCCGCATCTACCATTGTATCTCCGGCCGCCTACCGGCGCTGTTGAACCGTTTCGACACGATCACGCTGAAAATTTGGGAGCGCCACGGCATTCGCCAAGCCGGTTTCTGGACCGTCGGCATCGGCAGCTCGAACCAAGATCTCTATTATCTGCTGGAATGGGAATCGCTCGCGGAGCGTGACGAAAAATGGGCTGCCTTCCAAGCCGATCCCGAATGGATCGAGAAGCGCGCTCAAACCGAAGCCGACGGCGCCATCGTCGCCCACGTCGAGAATCTGATCCTGCAACCGACGAGCTTTTCGAGCGTGAAGTAGGATTCATTCGACCAAGAAATCCCGACCTCAAAGACGCAAAGGAGCGCCATCTCATGAGCAATTGCATTGTCGTTGTCCAATTTCCGATCGACAAACGAACGGAAGAACAAGCCATTGCCAGTGGCACATCGACCGCGCCGACCTATCGCGGCCTGGCGGAAAAGGGCCTGATTCGGAAAGATTACCTGAACGGCGATACTGGCACGGGCGGTGTCTATCTGTGGGAAAGCCGTGCCGCCGCCGAAGCCTGGTTTACGGCCGAGCGAGCCCAGATGCTGGCCGAAAAATTCGGCGCCGCCCCGACCCTCACTTGGTTCGACACCCACGTGACGGTCGACAACCTGAAAGAGGAAGTACGTGTAAACGGCGTGGCTCAAACGATCTCGCAGGCGGCGGAGTAGGAGAGGGCTGGAGGTGACATGCGGGACGGGTTACGCAAAGCAAGAATGCGGATGAATTTGCTTTTAGTAATCTGTCCCGAGTTTTCCGGCATCGGCAGCTCGCACTAGGACCTCTAATACCTGCCGGAGTGGGAAGCGCTGGCCGATCCCGAACGGATCGAAATGCGCGCGGGCATCGAAGCCGACGGCGCCATCGTCGGCCAGGTTGAGAGTCTAAACCGGCAACCGACGAGCTTTTCAAGCGTGAAGTAGGGGTATGTCCCCCACCCTAACCCTCCCCGGCAGCTTGCTCCGCGTACCAGTCTTGGCGCAGCTCGCGCACTTTCTCGTAGTGGTGGCGGGCTTGTTTGTTCGTCGGCGCCAGCTTCTCGTCGTAGAAGAAGCTCGGCAACTCGTCCTCATCCGCATTGAAGCCGGCCTTTTCGTTGAACTCGTCTTCCAGCTTCAAGGTCTCGATGCCGAAATCGTAGAACCATTTGGTGTCGAGTTCCGTGCCGAGCGCGTCGTTCAGTGCGTTGACGATGAAGTCGTGATTGACGTTGGTGACCGACCGCCCGAAGACGCAGATGCCGACACTGTCGACCGCCGCACAATTGGCTTGGATATCCATGCTGGCCGCGGTCAGCTCCTCGGTCGTCTTGTCCTTGCAATCATAGCCGGGAAGATTCCCCGCCGTGTGGTCGGCACCCTGCGCGGTCAGCATCATGGAGATACCGGTGACTTCGATCACGCGCGGGTCGTAGGCGCTGATCGCTTGCTTCTTGATGACGGGCACCCGCTTCACGCCGAAATGCTCGCCGACGCGCGCCGTGCCTTGCGCCAATAGCTTGCCGCGCTCAGTGCCTTTCGCGATATCGTCGAGGCACTGGACCATGAACGGCACGTCCGCCCATTCCGCCTGGCCGTCTTCCATCAGCACGCCGATCATGGCGCCGACTTCGATGGTGTCGATGATCAGATCGTTGGCAATGGCGTTTAGTTTGGCGACATCGTCCGGCTCCTTGATACCGCAATTGGTGCCGAGCAGGCCGATGGTCTCGTACTCAAGCGGCGAGACCAGTTCCTTGCCGTCCTTATCCGCATAGACGTTAGAGCATTGGATCTGGCAGCCCGGCATGCAGGCATGGGTCGTCTCACCGCCACGTTCCAGGTTCTGTTCGCGGATGAAGTCGCCGCCCATCTTGTGGACTTCCACATTGGTGTCGACGATGCGCCCGTCTGAGAAGTTGCGTACCGGCAATCCGCCCATGTGATTTGTCATGTCGGCCACCATGGCGGTGCCGAGCATGGAGAAGTTCTTGATCGCCGCGTCCTCGTTCAACATCGCGCCGTACTGCTTGACTGAGTCCATAACCTTCCGGCGGTCGTGGAATTGAGGCATCTTGTGGCGGTCAATGACAATGGCTTTGACTTTTTTGGAGCCCATGACGGCACCGACGCCGCCGCGCGCCGAAATCCGGGTCGGGCGGCCTTCGGGGTCGGTGAAGGCGATACCGGCGATGAGGCCGCCATACTCGCCGACCGGCCCACAAATGCAGAGGCTGACTTTCTTGCCAAACTTCTCGTGCAGCATGTCGGCGGTCTCGAAGGCGCCTTTGCCCATATAGGGCTCGGCGGACATGTACTGGATGTCGCCTTCTTTCGGGATGTACATCACCACCCACTCGTCGGATTGGCCGTAAAGGGTGAGGCCCGACATCTCAAGCTGGCCCAAGGCAAAGCCGAATGTGCCGCCTGCGTTCGATTCCTTGATGCCGCCGGTCAGCGGGCTTTTGCAGCCGACACTGATGCGGTTGGCATTGGAGAAGTTGGTGCCCGCGAACGGTCCCGCCGAGAAGATAAGTGGATTGTCCGGGCCGAGCGGATCGACTTTCGCGAGATCGCGGTCCAGCATCGATTTCACGATGTGGTAGCGCCCCGCCCGCGCGAGTTGTTCACCTTGCATTTCCTCGGTTTCAACGCTGCGGTCGTTCAAATTGATGTGAAGGTATTTGCGCATGACGTGCTTCCTGTCTCGCGGTTATGCCGGGTCGCTCCGGGCCGAAGGGATTTATTATCCCATATCCGAGCCGAGCTTTATAGAAAAAGGTGACGCGATTCTTCGTCGAACTCAAGGGCGGTCTGTCAATTTCCAGGGAAATATCGATAATCGCCGCAACGAAGGAAAAAGGTGAGGGCGATGTTTCGAGCGGTGGCGGTAGCGATGTTGTTGATTGTGGCGGCGCAAGGCGTCTCGGCAGCGGAGAAACTGCGCCTCAAGGGTATCCGGGGAACGGACGATCGGAAGTTGGAGCGGACCCAGAAGTTTCCTTGGAGCGCCATCGGCCGGGTGAATGTCCGCGGTCGCGGTGTCGGATTTTGCACCGGGACCCTGATTGCGCCGAGCACAGTGCTGACGGCGGCCCATTGCTTTTGGAACAAGCGGACTCGGCGATGGGCGAATCCGAGTTCGATCGATTATCTCGCCGCCTACAGCCTATCGCGGTATCTGGCACATTCAAAAGTAAAGTCCTACCGATTGTCCGATCCCGATCTGCCTAATCTTGCCGCCATCAAGAAGGACTTAAGAAAGGATTGGGAGATCCTGGAGCTGGAGAAACCTGTCGGTGACAAAGTCGGGTTCCTGCCGATGATCGCGCTTAAGGGGACTGAAATTGCTCAGGCCGGTTACAGCAAGGACAAGCCGCACGTACTGACCGTGAACGAGACATGCTCCATCACAGGACGGCGCGACCCCATGCTGCACCACGATTGCGACGCCACCTTCGGGGATTCGGGCTCGCCGATCCTCGTGCGCGACGGGGATAAAATCGGCGTCGGCGCCTTGAATGTCGCGGTCGGGTCAAGAAACGGAAAATCTGTCGGCATCGCCATTCTTCTGCCCAAAGGAGCGGTCAAATGATGGTCAGCCTGTAGTGGAAACCTGGCAGTATATTTGCGTCCTTGGCGCCTGTTGGCTGGCCGCGATCTTTATCTTGCGGCGCTGGGTGTCGACGATTCTGTCCTTCGATGTCGCGTGCGGCGGGATGCTGCTGTATTTGATGGTCGTCTCGGCGATCAACGGCGAATACTCGTTGTCGCATCTCGGTGGCGGGTTTTGATCCGGGATTTACGAACGGGTCATTCGAACCCATATCGCTCGCGGGGTTGACCCGCCAAAAATAGAAGAAGGAATCGCCATATGCGCTGCGAAGTCGTCGCCATCGGAACGGAACTATTACTGGGGCAGATCGTCGATACGAACTCGTCCTGGATCGGCGAGCAATTGGCCATGTTCGGGATTGATTCCCATTTCCAGACCAAGGTCGGCGACAATTTCGACCGTATGGAGTTTTGTATTCGCCAAGCATTGGAGCGGAGCGACGCGGTGATCTGCTGCGGCGGTCTCGGCCCGACCCAGGACGACATCACCCGCGACGTGCTCGCCCACATTATGGGGGCAAAGTTGGTGCGCGACGAGGCCATCGTCGACAAGATCCGTCACATGTTCGAATCGCGCGGCCGCGTGATGACAGACAACAACCGCCGCCAGGCCGATATCCCGGTCGGGGCTGAGCCGATCCCGCATATGCCGGGCACCGCCCCCGGTATGCACTGCCCAGTTGGTGACAAGGTGATCTACGCGGTGCCGGGCGTGCCCTATGAGATGCGCGAGATGATGGAGAGCTTCATCCTGCCGGACCTAGTACGCCGTTCCGGCGAGACAGCGGTGATCCGCAGCCGCACGTTGCGGACCTGGGGCGACAGCGAATCCGGATTGGCGGAGAAGCTCGGCGACCGGATCGATCAATTGGATAGCATCGGCAATCCCACCTTGGCGTTTCTCGCCAGCGGTATCGAAGGGATTAAAGTGCGCATCACCGCCAAGTCCGCGACCGAGGAAGCGGCGAGCGAAATTCTCGCGGCGGAAGAACAATTTCTGCGCAATCTGCTCGGCGATATCGTCTTTGGCATCGACGAGGAGACAATGGAGACCGTCGTCCTTGAGCGCATGCGCCGCCAGGGCATGACCCTCGCGGTTGCGGAATCCCTGACCGGCGGCGTTATGGCGTCGCGCCTCAGTGATATTGACCGGCAGCTGGAGGTATTCCGTGGGGCGACGATCACCGCCGGACACGACCAAGGCACCGGCCCGGAACGCGCGATCGCAGCCGCCCGCAAGGCGCAGGCGGATTACAGCACCGATGTCGGGATCGCGGTGGTGGAAGCCATCGCGTCCGACGGCCAGCGTCGGGGGACGGTCTATCTCGGTATCGTCATGGGGAATACGGAATTCACCGAACTGGTGGCTCTACCGGGCGACCGCGCGCGGTTACGCAATTACGCGGTCATCGGGTTAATGAACTACCTACGGAAGCTGCTGTCGTAGCCGCGTTCGTTTCCCGGCCGAAGAGCCGGAATTCGGTCTTAGTGGAATCTCACGGACGAACCCGGTCCCGGATAACGCGAGTGCATTTCCGGGATACGATGGTTCGCCTAAGCCGCCACCTGCTCCGCTGTTGGTACGTCGCCTGCCACCGTGGTTCGGCGCATGTCGCGGATTTCGTCGACGTCGTTGAAGGCAGTGACCCGGTGCATGGTCTGCCGGTTGTCCCAAATGACCAGGTCGTATTGCTGCCATTTGTGGGAATACACATACTCCCGCTGCGTGGCGGCTTCCGTAAGGTCGCGAATGAGGCACATTGCCTCCGGGCGCGGCAAGCCGAGAATTTGGCCGATATGAGCTGATAGGTAGATTGATTTCCGCCCGGAAATCGGATGCGTCCGGGTGAGGCTTTGGCGCACAGGGGTAAAGTTGCGCTTCTCCTCTTCGGTCAAATCATCGAATCCGAGCGAGCCCCGCGAATAGAGCAATGAGTGCTCACACACCATGTCCTCGATAAGCGCCTTGGTCTTATCGTCGAGCGCGTCATAGGCTGCGCGCATATCGGCGAATTGGGTCTCGCCGCCTTCTTCGGTGACGATGCGGCCGGAGAGCAGCGAATATTTCGCCGGGACGGCTTTGTACGAGCTGTCCGAATGCCAGAGCCGGTTGCCGAGATTGAACATCCGCGCCCGGTCGTCCCGCCCGAATAGTTTGCCGCCCTTGGCGATGTTGGAGACATCGGCCATTTCCGGACCAAGACGGCGGTCCTCTGCCTTGGTGATGTTGGAGATACTGCCCGGCAGCTCCAGCTCGCCGAAGTTCCGGCTGAACGCGGTCTGCTGTGCGTCGGTGATGTTTTGGCCGT
>JABJCS010000731.1 GCA_018665505.1 Alphaproteobacteria bacterium | reverse complement strand
TCGCCGCGGCGCAGCGCGCCCGACACCACTACATGATATTGCCCGCCGCCCGCGCCTGCGTCCGGCAGGGCGGCCTTACCGCCCGGAGCGACACCTAGCCATTCAGCGAACAAGCCGTCTTCGGCAGGCTCGATCAATGTTTCCCGGTGCGGTTCCGCACCCAATTCCGGAAGGGCCACAGCATCGCTGACAGCTTTGCCGCCGACAACTTGGCGCTGCTCACCCTTGACCAGCATATCGCTCTTCTCCGGTAGATACTTGGCGCCGGAATCCCAACGTTGGCGCAAAGTGAAATAGTCGACTCCTTCGGCCTCTGCCTGAATGGGACCGTAGGGCGTGTTCGCGCCCGCGTATTGAACAGTCAACGGGTCGACCCGCAGCTTGCCGACCGTGCCCCCACCATTGACGAAGACCTGAAACTGATTGGTTTGGTGAAAATGCGGCCGCGTCACCGAATGCGGCGGCTGCATCACCAGATAGGCTTGCGGCGCTCCTTCCTTTCCGCCGACCTCCTGTCCGTATCCCGGCGTCCCCGGTTTCGGAGCGCTGCCGATATACTCGCGCCCTGTATAAGCCTGATCATCTACCATGCTGACGGTGTCATTTTGCGCAGCGGCGCGGGCGTCGGTCGATATCAGCATGAGAGCCTCCGATGGGTAACGTACTGGATTGGCGATACCGGGTCATATATCACGATGACACCGAAAAGGGAGCGCGTCCGCGTGGCAAACAAGTTCGACATAAAATTCGGGATCAAGAAACTGGCCTCGTCAGAGCGTATGCCGACCAGCCTTAAGCTTGAAATTCTAGGCGCGATCCTTCTCGTCGTCGGCCTGGTTCTCTACGCCACGACTGAAGGGCCGTGGTTCGCCTTCCTCCATGACCGGAACGTCGAGCAGGAAATACCGGTCGTCGCTCCACCGCCTTCGGAGACAAAGACCGCGCGCCACAAACGCCTCCTGACGCTTGCGGCCGCGCAGCTCGGCAAAGGCGACGCTGTCACATCGGCTCATCTGGCACTGGCCGCATTGCCGGAGAATTGGCGCGAGCAGGACGAGGCGGAACTACTCGATATTCACCGAGCTTTATACCGCGCGCATTTCGCTCGGCGAGAGATCGCGGTTCTCAAGGGACACGAGGGAATTGTCCGCTCCGCCGCTTTTTCGCCTGATGGACGGCGCCTCGTCACCGGGTCCGCGGACTCGACTGCGAAGCTTTGGGATATTGCACCGGGAAAACTCATCACTACCCTCAAGGGACACAAGCACGAGGTTTGGGCCGCTGTATTCTCTCCGGACGGCAACCGGGTCACCACGGTCTCATTCGATAAGACCGCGCGCTTATGGAATGCTGATACCGGTGCGGAAATCGCCGTTCTCAAAGGCAATGAAGGTGAAGTCGTCGGCGCGGCGTTCAGTCCCGATGGCCGGTTCTTGGTCACCGCGTCGTATGATTATACGGCCCGGCTTTGGGATACCCGGACCGGCAAAGAATTGACCGTCATGCGCGGCCATCAAAAGGAAATCCGCTGGACCGCTTTCAGCGCCGACGGAAAACGCATTATCACCGCGGCCGATGATGGGACGGCGAGAGTGTGGAACGCCGCCAGCGGCGAAGCGGTGGCCGTCTTGCGCGGGCATACCGCGAAAATTCGGCGAGCCGTCTTTAGCCCGGACGGAACCCTGGCTGCGACCGCGTCATCCGACGGCACCGCACGGGTCTGGAACATCGCCTCGGCGACGGAAATTGCGACCCTAACGCATGAGACCTTTGTAGATGCGGTTACTTTCGGCCCCAACGGAGATGTCTTGGCAACCGCATCCGGCGATTGGACAGTACGGCTATGGAAACCGACCACCGGCGAGGCGGTCGCGGTTCTCAAAGGTCATGAAAGCTGGGTCCGCTCAGTCGCCTTCAGCCGCAATGGCCGTTTGTTAGCGACGGCGTCGGCGGACGGCACCGCGCGTCTTTGGGATACGCTCTCCGGTAAGGTTTCAGCGTTGTTCGGCGGGCATAATAATGCGGTCTCTTATGCCGGGTTTTCGCCGTCGAACGATCGACTGGTCACGACATCGGAAGACGGAACCGCTCGTATCTGGACTGTACGCGACAGCGCGGCAACGGAGGAACTGTCCAGTACTGGTCCAAAATTGCGGGCCGGCGGTTTCAGTCCCGACGGATCTCGACGGGTCTTGGCGGCGCAGAACAACACAGCCGAAATTCGCGATAGCAAGACCGGCGACGTCCATGCGGTTCTGGCGGGACACGAGTCCCGCGTTCGGTCCGCAGCCTTTGATCAAAGCGGCACCCGTATCGTCACTGTTTCGGACGGCGGTGTCATTCGTCTCTGGATCGCCGAAGACGGTGTGTTCCTCGCAAGCTTGAAGCCGAAAGGCACGGATATCGCCTTCGCTGCCTTCGATCCCGAACGAAACGGCATCATTAGTCTATCGAGCGATGGGAGCGCGCGGCGGCATTTCGCTTTCGCCAAACTGGAAGGCCTCGTCGAGCATCTCCGAGATCGCTTGCCGAGACCCCTAAACCGGCGTCAAAGGGTAGAATATCGTTTGGAGATAACATCTGAGTTTAAAAAGTCCGAAAAGCAGGATTAAGCCGGCAGTCCCGCTGCTTCAAGAGACGCACGGTCTTTTTCTAAACGCGCCGGATCGGCGCAATTCTGCGTGAGCACCCAATTTCCAATGGTGAAATCGGGCCGCGCGGCCACTAAATCCTTGGCGAAAGAGACAGCCTTTTCAGACTCCCCCATGTCAGCATATGTCAGAACAATGTCGACGACTCCGAACCCCGGACTGCGCCGGTTGTAGTCCAGTAAGATAGCAATGGCATCTTCGTAACGCCCCGCATAACAGAAGGCATGGCCAAGAATGCCGCAATACCAACCGGGATCAAGGGGGTTCAGCTTCATCGCCGCCTGAGCTTCGCGAACGGCTTCTTCCGGGCGTTCCGCAAAAGTGAGGGCAAGCGCATAGAGTGCCCGCAAGTCCGCGTGACCCGGGGCAAGCCGGACCGCCGTCGCGTAGGCATCGGCGGACTCATCGAGTCGCAGATAGCTCATATGCCAATAGCCTAATCCCGCCCATCCATCCGCATTGTCGGGATCAATGGCGAGCGCCTTGTCTGCATATTCTTTCGCCAATCGCAGCGATTCGTCGCGATCCTCCGTCCAATAGAAACGCCCTTCGATCGCGTGGACGCAGGACAGCATGGCCAGTATTTGGGCCGAACCCGGATCGTGCACCAGGGCTTCACCAAAAGCGGCGCGGGCCAGACGGTAGGTCTCCGCGCTCACCGTCCGGAACAGGCTGAGCCCCTTGATGAAATGGGTCCAGGCAGTGACGTTCTCCGTTGTCGTATAGCGCAGCGTCGCCTGTTCACCCTCGGTCAAGGTAACCTGAAGGGCGGTCGCGATGGTCAGGGTGATCTCGTCCTGAATTGCGAAGATATCTTCCAGCTCGCGGTCGTAACGCGACGCCCAGAGATGTTCCTCGGTTTTAGCATCGGTCAATTGGGCGGTGATTCGTACTCTACTGCCCGATTCCCGCAAACTGCCGGTCACCACATACCGGCAATCGAGTTGCCCACCGGCATCGCGTGCGGAGACGGCCTTTTTCTTGAAGCCGAAGACGGCGTTTCGCGTGGCGACCGTGATCTGCCCAATCTGAGAGAGCGTCGTAATAAGGTCCTCGGTGATGCCGTCGGCGAAATATTCCTGGTCCGGATCGGCGGAAAGGTTGTCGAACGGCAAAACCGCAATGGACGGTTTATCACTCTCAACGGCGCTACCGGTGGCACTCGCCGCGGGTTCCGTCGTCGGTGACGCCTCCATCTCGCCCGCCGTTCCCGCGACGGCAAAGACCCGCACCGGGTGTCGGACATGCTTCACTTCATGCTCGCCTTTATCGACAAATTCGATCTCGATGCGGTTCCGTACCAGGGAATGAACCTCGCCCGAGACATAAATGCTGCCGGGCTCGGCCAAACCTTCAAGACGCGCCGCGACATTAACCCCTTCGCCGTGGATATCTTCGCCGTCGTCGATGATGTCGCCGATATTTACACTGAAGCGAAAGTCGAGAGAGCTCTCACGCAATCCGTCCCGCATATCGACCGCGCAGCGTACCGCATCTTGGGCCGTAGGAAATTCCGCTAGAAATCCGTCGCCTGTATGCTTGACGATCCGCCCGAAGAACGCCGCGATGAGCGGATCAATCACGTCACTGCGCGCCGCATGCCACGCCGCCACCGTGCCCTCCGTGTCTTGCTCCATCAGTCGGGTATAGCCGGCGATATCCGCCGCCAACACCGCCGCCAGCCGTCGTTGGATTGTTTCCCCTACCACTACGGGCCGCCCCTTCTGTGCGATGCCTCAATCAGACGGGAGCGATAGTAAGCCTTTAAGATGGGTTAGACACTAGATTCGTCACCGGAACTAGCCCGCCGCCAGGAGATCTGACGGCTCATCGCCGCGGACCACAGCCAAACCGGGACCGAATTTTTCACCTGCCCGAACGGCAGATAAATTGTCCCGGATGAATGGTTTATAGGCGGCGTCCTCAACCAGAATATGGTGGTTCAGCCATTGTTTCAGATAGTCCAAGACCTCTTCGATGGCCTCGCGGTCAATCGCGCGCGCCATCCTGTTCCGCATGTCGTAGACGAACTGCGTAAAACTGCCGTGTGATTTTGCATGCCCGGTCAACTGATCATAGTTGACCGCGCGCAACATGCTTTCCTCGCGCGAGAAATGATACTGGGTATAAGTCACCAGCTCCTTGAAGTGTTTAGCCAAGACCGCGTGATCAACCGCGCCGTCGGTCTCCTCCAACATGTCGTGCAATTCGTTGATGATGGCAATCAGAGCGCGATGATCGGAATCGATCAAGTGCGCTCCGACGCTCATGTCGTCGTTCCATTCGAAAAAACTCATCGCTCCCCCTTAAACCCGAACCGTAACCTTCCCCACCGAGAAGATTAAAAGGCCCCTTGGGAAGAGCATTGACCTGTATCAATTAGAATTTTCTATATTTTCAGAAAACCGCGCCATCGACCCAATGACGGCCGCGCCGGTCTTCAATCTCGATCACCCAGAGATCCGGGTCGCGCTCGGCTTGTCGGGCGATATACGCATCGGCCTCCGCTTCCGGCACCAGCGCACCCTCAAGCGCTTCCATCCAGCCGAGCTTACCGTCCAGATCACGCATCTGGCTCATCACCCGGCATCCTTGGTCCAGCTGGTTCAGCTTCAGAATCACGATCCCGCTATGAGGATCGCCGCGCCGCGCCACGATCACGGGCACACCTTCGGCGCTGCAACGCTTCACATGGGCTTTCACCCATAGATCGGTCGGGAGACGTCCTTCAACCATGGAAATCAGTCTAACCGCATAGGCTGGCATTGACAGCCGCCCGAGCGCCCGAAACACTGCGCTCAACCAAAAAATTCCATCGGGAGAGAGATCATGGCGGGCGATAACGGCTCAAGCGATAATAGCGACAACAAGCCCGGGCGCAGTAAAGCCTGGTTCGGCCCGATGGACCGCGACGGATTCGTCCATCGCAGTTGGATGCGCAACCAAGGACACCCGACCCATGTGTTCGACGGCCGCCCGGTTATCGGCATCTGCAATACCTGGTCGGAGCTGACCCCGTGCAACGGACATTTCCGCGAGCTGGCGGAACACGTGAAACGCGGCGTCTATGAGATGGGCGGCTTCCCGGTCGAATTTCCTGTGATGTCCTTGGGCGAGACCCTGATGCGCCCGACCACCATGCTGTTTCGCAATCTCGCCAGCATGGATGTCGAAGAATCGATCCGCGCCAATCCGATGGACGGCGTCGTGCTGCTGACTGGCTGCGATAAGACCACACCCTCGCTGTTAATGGGTGCCGCGAGCTGTGGCTTGCCAACCATTGTATGTTCCGGCGGGCCGATGCTGAACGGCAAATTCCGGGACCGCGACATCGGCTCCGGTACCGCCGTCTGGGAATTTTCTGAGGACGTGCGCGGCGGCAAGATGACCCTCGCCGACTTTATGGATGCGGAGGCCGGTATGTCGCGCTCCGACGGTCACTGCATGACCATGGGCACGGCCTCGACGATGGCGTCGATGGTGGAAGCCCTCGGCATGGGGCTACCCTCGAACGCCGCCATCCCGGCCGCGGATTCACGTCGCAAGGTCGTCGCCCGCATGGTCGGCCAGCGCATCGTCGACATGGTCAAGGAAGACCTGACCATCGACAAAATTCTCACCAAGGAGAACTTCGAGAACGCCATCATGATCAACGGCGCGATCGGCGGCTCCACCAACGCGGTGGTACATTTGATGGCCATTGCCGGACGCATCGGTGTCGACCTCAACCTCGACGATTGGGATCGCCTTGGCCGCGATATGCCATGCCTCGTCAATCTGATGCCGTCCGGTAAATACCTGATGGAGGATTTCTTCTACGCAGGCGGTCTCCCGGCGGTGATCAAGGAAATCGGCGACCACCTCCACAAGGACGCACCAACCGTCAACGGCAAGTCGCTCTGGGAGAACTCAAAAGACGCGGTCTGCTACGACCGCAACGTCATCTTCACCGAAGACGAGCCGTTCAAGGAATCCGGTGGCATCGTCGTGCTGCGTGGCAATCTGGCGCCGACGGGCGCTATCTTGAAACCCTCTGCGGCGACGGAAGAATTACTGCAGCACAAAGGCCGTGCAGTCGTCTTCGAGAACATCGATCACTTCAAGGAGAAGGTCAACGACCCGGATCTGGACGTGGAACCGAACGACGTGCTGGTACTGAAAAACTGCGGCCCGAAGGGCTATCCTGGCTTCCCGGAAGTCGGCAATCTGGAGCTGCCACCGAAGATTTTAGCGCAGGGCATCACCGACATGGTGCGGATTTCCGACGCTCGAATGAGCGGCACGGCCTACGGCACTGTGGTGCTGCACACCTCACCGGAAGCGGCGGCGGGTGGCAATTTGGCTCTGGTGCAGGACGGTGACATGATCGAACTGGACGTGGCCGGGCGGCGCCTGCATCTCGAAGTCTCCGACGAAGAGTTGGAACGCCGCCGCGCCGACTGGGCTCCGCCGAAGGGTCCCATCGACCGGGGCTATTACAAGCTCTACACCGATCACGTGCTACAGGCGGATACGGGCGCCGATTTGGATTTCCTGGTCGGCAATTCAGGGGCACTGGTGCCGCGGGAGAGTCACTAGTCTCCCAAATACGGAACCACATCCTTCCCGAACCGTTCAATCGCCCGCATGATTTCCTTGTGCGGCGGTCCACCGGAATGAGCGTGCCTTAGTCGCAGCAGAAAATAGGTACTGCCGGTCGCTTCGCTCCAGCGTTTGAATTCAGCAACGCAGGTCTCGGGTGCGCCGGTGATGATGCGGTCCTTCCAGATGCGCTCGAACTGGAAATCGTCTTCCGACGAGAATTCGTGGAAGGCATTGGCGCCCTTCCGCCAATAGTATTTATACGCGTCCATGACC
>JABJCS010000730.1 GCA_018665505.1 Alphaproteobacteria bacterium | reverse complement strand
CAATTGGGGAGCGATTTGGGCTCGATCCGGCGCGCATTGTATGTGGTGCCGGTTCCGACGAAGTGATTTCGCTGATGATCAGCGCCTATGCCGGTGTTGGTGACGAAGTGCTCTACACGGAACACGGATTTCTCATGTATCCGATCAATGCGCGGTCGGTTGGTGCGACGCCGGTCGCCGCGCCGGAAACCGATCTGACAGCGGATATCGACAAGCTGCTGGCATGCGTGACCGAACGCACGAAGATGGTGTTCCTGGCGAACCCGAACAATCCAACCGGTAGTTATGTTTCGGTGGATGAACTGAGGCGTTTGCATGCGGCGTTGCCGAGCCATGTTCTGTTGGTGATCGATGCGGCCTATGCGGAATATGTCAGCCGAAACGATTATGTGTCGGGTGCGGAATTAGTCGAACAGTTCGAAAATGTCGTCATGACGCGAACCTATTCCAAAGTGTTCGGCCTGGCCGCTGTGCGCCTCGGTTGGGCGTATTGTCCGGCGCATGTCGCCGATGTGCTGAACCGGGTGCGGAACCCCTTCAATGTGACCAGTCCGGCGCAGGCCGCGGGAATTGCGGCGGTGGGCGATCTCTCGCACACGGACGCCGCCGTCGCCCATAACGATGAATGGCTGCCGCGCTTCACGGCGGACCTTCAGGGCCTTGGATTAGAAGTTGCCCCCTCCGTCGGTAATTTTGTTTTGGTCCGATTCGGAGAGGCGGCGCGTGCGCAATCAGCCTACGACCATTTGTTGAGCCGTGGCGTCATCACCCGGATGATGGGCGGCTACGGATTGCCCGATGGTTTGCGCGTTACCATCGGCCTCGAATCGGAATTGAAGGCCGTCATCGACGGCTTAGCCGAGCATCGGAAATTAGCATGAGTCAATCCGAACCTCTTTTCGAGCGTATGGCGCTGATCGGCCTCGGCTTGCTTGGCTCTTCCCTGGCGCTTGTCGCGAAACGCGAAGGTCTAGCTGGGCATGTTGCCGGCTCCACCCGCAGCAAGGAGACACGGGACCGCGCGTATGAGCTCGGTTTTCTCGACAGCGTGCATGAGACCGCCTTGGAAGCTGTAGAAGGCGCGGACCTCGTGGTTTTGTGCTCGCCGGTCGGCACCTATGGTGATTTGGCTGAAGCGATGGCGCCGGGCTTGCGACGAGGGGCCATCGTGACGGATGTCGGATCGGTCAAACAGGCCGTGGTCCGCGATGTGGGGCCGCATATGCCGGCGGGTGTGCATTTGGTGCCAGGGCATCCGGTCGCCGGCACCGAACAGTCGGGTCCCGACGCCGGTTTTGCCGAGTTGTTCGAGGATCGTTATTGCATTCTGACGCCGCCGCCTGGGACCGATGAGGCGGCGATCGAGAAGATCGCGGAATTTTGGCGTCGCGCTGGTAGCATGATCGAGATCATGGATCCCCATCACCACGACCGGGTTTTGGCCATCACCTCGCATTTGCCGCATTTAATCGCGTACACGATTGTCGGCACCGCTAGTGATCTAGAAACTCAGCTGATTCGTGAAGCGGCCGAGGACAGTGATGTGGTGCGGACCCGGGAAGTCATCCGTTATTCGGCCGGTGGGTTCCGGGATTTCACGCGCATCGCGGCGTCACCGCCGGAGATGTGGCGTGATATTTTTCTGAACAACCGAGAGACCGTTTTGGAAATGCTGGGCCGTTTCACCGAGGATTTAACGGCGCTACAGCGCGCCATTCGGTGGGGTGAGGGTGATAAGCTTTACGATTGGTTCGAGCGGACCCGCGAAATTCGCCAAGGAGTCGTGGATATGCGTCAGGCGGGAAGCTTCAATCCTGTCGAGCAGAAGGACGAGCCGGAGACTGAGTGAGCAGCGGCGGCAAATCCGCGAGCTTGATGGGTCCGAGGAAGAAGGCGCCTTCTTGCGCGGTTATCGGGACCGTCAGGACACGTCGCCCGTCACTCGGTGATGTCTTTGCCAATAAATTCAGTGTGACACGAGATGCCGGCAGGATGTCCCGGCGGAGTAGATTGGCTTCGGCCAATGCTTCCAGAGTTTCCTCGTAGCCGCGAATGTCGGCGGTCAACGCGCCAAGCGGCCGCATCCGGGTATCGAGCGCCATGGTGCCGTTGGCCCGCAGATCGAGTGCGCCCCAAATCATATTCAGCCAATGAACTTCGAGGGTTCCACCCGAGCGGCGCCATTCCGAAATCGCGTGGAAAACGGTGTCGCCGTCAAGCGGGCCGAGAAAAACCGCCTTGGCTTTGATACTGCCGATGGTGTCGCCGAGGATTGGGGCGTGTAGCGCCGCCAACGCAATTTGCTCCGCCGCGACGCTAATTTCGAGAGCCGGTTCGGTGTGTGCGATCGGCGGGGGGCCAGGTCGAACGATATCCGCCAAGACACGGTTTGTTTTTAGCAGACTTCCGCGATCCGCTTCAGTAATTTGGACATTCTTCAACACCAAGGATAGCGCGGCTAAATTTCCCGAATCACCGATCACCGCGACACCTTCAATGCCGGTGGTATTGGCGGTAAAATCACCTTCTTCCTCTTGGCCGCGATAACGCATCTGTTGGGCGCCGAACGCCTCAAGCCGGTATCGCTTCAGATCCCAAGGCTGGAGGTCTAAGTGCAGTTTTTCGCTCCGCCAAGACAGTCCGACTGCGGGATTGGATGCGTCGGGCGCAGAGATCTTGATGCGCACGAGGAACGGGAATCCCGTGGTCTCGATTGGACCGTGATTGACGGTGAAACCATCTCGCCGTTGCTCGTCGATCCAGTCATGCAGAAGCTCCTCGCCGATTGACGCCGTATAGAGCCAATAGGCGGGATAGCCGAACAAGACGAAGGCCAATAGAATCGCCGGCCCGATAAGAACGCGTTTTGAAAGCATGGACACTCCTGACGCCAATACTTATAAGGCGGGAAAGGCGGCGTAAAGCGACCTCATTTTGGCGCGGCCGAAACTTCCGGATGTAAGAGTCAGTTTATGGTAGAGAGCGGATTCGAATCGAATACGACGCGTCTCTCTACTTGGCGCAGTCCGGCGCAGAATGAAAAATCGAAACAAGATTGGCTCGACACCTTGCCGGCGATGGAATCCGCTTG
>JABJCS010000729.1 GCA_018665505.1 Alphaproteobacteria bacterium | reverse complement strand
CTTAAAGGAGTGCGAGTGGCGTTTTAACAACAGTGACCCATCAGCCCAATTATCGCAGCTAAGGCAATGGGTTAGAACAAATATGGGCTAGTTATCTGGGACAGCCCCATAATTTATTCAAAAGGGAGGCCTCGGAATATGAGCCTACGCATAAATGACACTATTCCCGATCTAAAAGTAGAGACGGACCAAGGTGCTCTATCGCTGCATGAATGGATCGGCGATGACTGGGCAATCTTGTTTTCCCATCCAAAGGATTTCACACCGGTCTGCACGACTGAATTTGGCGCGGTGGCGCAGCTCTCGGCCGAATGGAAGAAGCGCGGTACTAAAGTGATCGGCGTCTCTGTCGACAGCGCTGAAGATCATCGGAATTGGAAGGCTGACATCGAAAAAGTCGGCGGCGCCGCACCTGATTTCCCGATTATCGCCGATGACGGGCTGGCGGTCTCCAAGTCGTTCGACATGCTTCCGGCGGAGGCCTATCTGCCGGATGGCCGCACACCCGCCGACAGCGCCACTGTGCGTTCGGTGTTCATCATCGGGCCCGACAAACAGCTCAAGCTCTCCATGACGTATCCTATGACGGTGGGGCGTAATTTCGCGGAAGTATTGCGCGCGCTCGATGCCTTGCAAACGTCGTCGGCAAACGGCGTCGCGACGCCGGTCAACTGGCAGGTTGGTGATCCCATCGTGATACCGGCAAATGTTAGCAATGAGGATGCGAAGGCAAGATTTGGCGATTTCGAAACGCTCACGCCCTATCTACGCAAAGCAAAACTGCCGAACTAAATTATCGGCATCGGTAAAATAAGCAGCAGTGGCTCTAACGAGCCGCTGCTGTTTTTATTATCAAGATCGATGCTCACTGGCATGGCGGCGCGCATACGCTAAAGTGTCGCCATGGTAAAACTCTCCGTCCTCGACCTCGCCTATATCGGTGAAGGATTCACCCCGGCCGACGCGCTGGCAAATGCGCTCGACCTGGCTCAACACGCGGAAGCTGCTGGCTTTTCACGCTTCTGGCTCGCCGAACATCACAACCTCGCGGGCATTGCCAGCGCCGCTACCGCGGTCTGCATCTGTCACGTCGCGGGCGGTACCAAGACAATCCGCGTTGGCGCCGGCGGCATCATGCTACCGAACCATTCACCGATGATCATCGCCGAGCAGTTCGGCACCCTGGCAACACTGTTTCCCGACCGTATCGACCTTGGCCTGGGACGGGCGCCCGGGACCGATCAGCGCACGCTGCAGGCGCTGCGGCGCGACCCGGGCGCGTCGGAGTATTTCCCGCAAGACGTGCTCGAGCTGCAGGCGCTGCTTGGCCCGCCACAGGAGAACCAGGCAATCCATGCCATTCCTGGCGAGGATACCAACGTGCCACTGTGGATTCTGGGCTCCAGCCTATTCGGTGCCCAGCTCGCAGCCGCGCTCGGCCTGCCCTACGCCTTTGCCTCGCATTTCGCGCCGCAGGCCTTGATGCAGGCCGTGTCGGTCTACCGCGAGCGGTTCGAGCCGTCGGCACAGCTCGACAAGCCCTATGTGATGGTCGGCTGCAATGCCATCGTCGCCGACACCGAGGACGAGGCGAAACGGTTGTTCACCTCACCACAACAGAACTTCACCCGCATGGTGCGGGGCACCCGCGGCCAGCTGCCGCCACCGGTCGACGACATCGAGGATTTCTGGTCGCCGATGGAGAAATCGCAATCTGCATCAATGCTGGCCTGCTCGTTCCACGGCTCGAAGGCGACAATCAAGGACGAACTGGCGCCATTGATCGAGGCCACCGGCGCCGACGAGCTCATGGTCGCGGCGGCGATTTGGGATCACAAGGCACGGGTACGATCTTTCGATCTGTTGGCCGAGGCGATGGGTTAGAAGCCCAGCGTTTTACCTATCCGCGGCGCAGCTTCGGATCGAGCACGTCGCGCAGCGCATCGCCCAAGACGAAGAACCCGAACACGGCCAAGGTGATCGCGACGCCTGGGAAGACCGCCGTCCAATAGACGCCCGTGATCGACTCTTCCGTCCCCCCTTGCAGCATCAAGCCCCAGGCCGGGGTCGGTTCGTTTACACCAAGGCCAAGAAAGGAAAGCGCCGCCTCTGCCAGGATCGCGCCGCCGACCGCTGCAGTGAAAATGATCAAATAGGGTGCCATGACATTCGGCAGCATGTGCCGGAATATGATGCGCGTGTGGCTGTATCCCAGCGCAATCGCAGAATCAACATAAGGCGCCTGTCGAACCTGCAATGCATTGGCGCGGATAATGCGCACGCTATCGGGAATGATCGAGACGGAAATGGCGGCAATGACATATGGCATCGCGTTGCCAAAGGTCGCGACGATCGCCAGCACCATGATCAGCGGTGGAAAGGCCATGAAGAGGTCGATGAACCGCATGAAGATGAGGTCAAAGGTACCGCCGAAGTAACCGCTCGCAAGGCCTAACACAAAGCCAGTGGTCGCCCCCAGGAAGGCACTGACAATGCCGATAAACAATGCCGTTCGGGAACCGTGGATGATACGGCTTAAGATGTCGCGACCATAGCGGTCGGTACCGAGCCAATGCTCAAAGTTCGGCGCTTGAAATATGTGCTCGTAGTTATTTTCGAGGGGATCGTAGGGCGACATTGTCTCTGCGAAGATCGCCATCAAGATCATGACTAGGATGATCGCGCCGCCGAACGCACCCAATTTTTTCTGGCGAATTAGCTGCGTCAACTTTTGGCCGATCGTTGCGGGCGGCGGCAGCTCGCTGTTGATCAGGATGGTTTCGGGCAATGTCATGATGCGGGCTCGTTAGCTGTAGCGAATGCGTGGATCGAGCCAAGCATAGATGAGGTCAACAACGAAGTTCGTCACTACAAATATCAGCGCAAAGAGCATGACGAGGGTTTGGGTCGACGTGAAGTCGTGATTCTCAACAGAGACCACGAACCATTTGCCGATTCCGTTCAGATTGAAGACTTGTTCGGTGACGACCAATCCGCTCATCAGTGCCGCGAATTCCATCCCCAAAAGAGTGACGACCGGTAGCATGGAATTCTTCAAAGCATGGCGTCGGATGACGATAGTCTTGAGCAACCCCTTGGCGCGAGCCGTGCGGATGTAATCCTCGTGCAGGACTTCAAGAAGGGCGGATCGCGTCCAGCGGGTCAGCGAGGCGGAGAACCGGTATCCGACTGCCAGGGCGGGCCAAAACAGTTGCGCTAAATTCTCGGCCGGATCTTCGAAAAATGAAACGTATTCGAGTGGCGGCATCCAGGCGTTATCGAAGAGCTGATGCGTCGAGACCAAGAGACCGACAATAATCATCATACCAAGCCAGAAAGAGGGAACCGCCATGCCGACAATCCCGAAGGTACGCGCGGTATAGTCGATCCACGTATCCTGTCGCAGCGCGGCGACGACTCCCAACGGAATGCCGATGGCAATCGACACCGCCATCGCCATAATCGTCAGTTGTATGGAAAGCGGAAAGCGATGGCGGAGATCATCCGCGATCGGAGAGCGGGACCACATCGAGACGCCGAAGTCGAGCACGATGAGCCCACGAACAAATTGCGTGAATTGAACCGAAAGCGGTTGATCGAGGCCATTGGCCCGGCGGCAAATATCGACTGATCCTTGATCAAAAACGCCACCTTCGATTCCACCGAAACGGATCTCGCATATATCCCCCGGCACGATCCGCAGCAGGAAAAATACCAGCACGGCCGCCCCGAACAGGGTCGGGAACATCAGCAGGATTCGCTTGATCGTATGCCTCAGCATAGCGGTTCAGCCATTTCTAGGGAAGTTCATCGGGGTCATCAAAATCGACACGTAAGCGATAAGTAACCTTGTGAGCCCGCTGTGCCAGGGCACCACGAAGCGCTATCCATCCACGGCCAGAGCAATACAGGAGAACCCGACCATCGCTTCCGTCGGGACGCCGAAACGCGCTGTATGACGCGCGGGCAGCCCGTCCGGAAAGTGCTTCACATATTCCTCATTGCAGGCCGCATAATTCGCCGGATCCGTGATCAACATTGTGACCTGCACGATACGCTGCAATGAGCTGCCTTCCGCGCGCAGAATACTGTCGATGAAGGTGAGAGCATTGCGAACCTGCTCACCCGGTGTATCGCCTCGCTCGATACCGTTGGCGGGATCGTGCGGTGCCGAATGACCGGAGACGAATATCAATCCGCCGGCTCGTGTTGCGCGGCTAAAGGGTCGAATGGAATCCGGCTCCGGCTGTCCTATAAAATCAATCATGATGAAGTACCCGCTTTCATGTGGTGAGCGCTCCAATTGGAGAAGCAATTTTTGATAGAGCCGCGTGTAAAACGATGCCGAGGTAGGGCAAAAAAAGAATTGTTTATGCAGTTCTTTCTATGAAGATGACCCGTACCCACAGAAATCCACTAATAATTACGCGAAAGGGAATGAGAATGGGTCAATTGGTCGACGGGCAATGGGATGGGAGCGACGAACGACCGACAGATCGGAACGGCGCCTTCATTCGCGCATCCTCCGCTTTCCGTCACTGGATTACGCCGGACGGCACGGCGGG
>JABJCS010000728.1 GCA_018665505.1 Alphaproteobacteria bacterium | reverse complement strand
TCGTTCTGAATCGTGGTCAGACGCCAGCCCTTGGCGAGATACTCCTTCGCCATGCCGCCGCTGCCGGTGTGAATGCACGGAATGACATCGTGCTTCACGGCGGCGACGTAGATCGCGTCGATGGCCGCGATCACTTTCGGGGCCCGCGCCATCCCGTCCGGCGATTCGCCCAGGCCAATCGCCAGATCGGACGGGCCGACATAGATTGCATCGAGACCCGGCGTGGTGAGAATCTCGTCGAGATTATCGAGTGCTTCCTGCGTCTCGATCATCGCCAAGGTCGCAATATTCTTATTGGCCCAATCCTTGTACTCCGGTGGATTGTCGAACGGAATGCGTACTGGGCCCCAACTGCGATTGCCCTCTGGCGAGTAACGGCAGGCACCGACGAAGGCTTCCGCTTCGGCGCGGTTGTTGACCATTGGGCAGACGATGCCGGTGGCGCCCGCATCCAGGAACTTCATGATCCAAACCGGGTCGTTCCACGGCACCCGACACAACGTGATCTTGCCGGTACTGGCCACGGCCTGAATCATCGTCATGGCTTGGCCGAGGTCGACCATGCCGTGCTGGCAATCGATGGTCACGGTATCCCAATCGGCCTTGGCCATGGCTTCGGCGCTGACGGGCGAGTTGATCGCGAGCCAGGCGTTCACGGAGCTTTTGCCGTCGGCCCAGAACTTATTCAGTGAATATGGATCGGTCATTTTCGAATCCTTTCGGTCAACGGCAACGGCGCGCCGGAATGACGCGCCGCTGCTGCTATTGACGGATAATCTAGTAGGTCACGACGCTGCGGATACTCTCGCCCGCATGCATCAGATCGAATGCCTTATTGATATCGTCAAGCGGCATCGTGTGCGTAATCAGATCGTCGATGTTGATCTTGCCATCCATGTACCAGTCGACGATCTTCGGCACGTCCGTGCGCCCCTTGGCCCCACCGAAAGCCGTGCCGCGCCAGGAGCGGCCGGTCACCAATTGGAACGGGCGGGTGGCGATCTCGGCACCCGCAGGCGCCACACCGATGATGATGCTCTCGCCCCATCCTTTATGCGCACATTCGAGCGCCGTGCGCATGACCTCAACATTGCCGATGCATTCGAAACTGTAATCAGCCCCGCCCTTCGTGAGATCGACAAGATAAGGCACCAGATCGCCTTCGACCTCGGTCGGGTTGACGAAATGGGTCATGCCAAATTTCTCGGCCATGGGCTTTCGGCCTGGGTTGAGATCGACACCGACAATCATATCAGCGCCCGCGATCCGCAGCCCTTGGAGAACGTTCAGGCCGATGCCGCCAAGGCCGAAGACGACGCAGTTCGAGCCCGGCTCCACTTTGGCCGTGTTCATGACCGCGCCGAGACCCGTCGTGACACCGCAACCGATGTAACAGACCTTATCGAAAGGCGCGTCTTCGCGGATTTTCGCGACCGCGATTTCCGGCATCACGCTGTGATTGGCAAAGGTCGAAGTGCCCATGTAATGGAAAATCTTGTCCTTGCCGATGGAGAACCGGCTGGTACCGTCGGGCATAACGCCCTGGCCCTGGGTCTCGCGGATGGCTTGGCACAGATTGGTCTTACCGCTGGTGCAGTATTCGCATTGGCGGCATTCCGGCGTGTAGAGAGGGATGACGTGATCGCCCTTTTTGACGCTGGTCACGTTCTTGCCCACATCAACAACGATGCCCGCGCCCTCATGCCCCAGGATCGCTGGGAAAATGCCTTCCGGGTCGGCGCCCGAAAGCGTGAATTCGTCCGTGTGACAGATACCAGTGGCTTTCATTTCCACCAGGACCTCGCCTTCCCGTGGTCCGTCCAGCTCGACGGTTTCAATGGAAAGCGGCTCACCCGCTTTATGGGCGACAGCGGCGCGTGTTTGCATGGAATTCCTCCCCGTAAAATCGTTCTTCGTTAATTGTGTGAAGCCTCGCAAAGCCGACGGCAATTTTCAAGGTGAAGCTTCGATTTGACCCGCCGGATCGCCCGCCCATGGTTACTAATCGGATAAATGAATAAAGGGAATGACGAGATGGTCAGCAGGGAAGACATCATCGGGACATGGCTCATGGTCGACCGGGGCACCGACGATCCATCGGACGAGGCCGCATCTCTCTCGCGGTACGGCCCCGACCCGCAAGGATTGCTGATCATCTCCGCCGAAGGCTGGATGAACGCCGCCATCAGCTGGAGCAATCGCCCCGGCCTGACCGGCGATCCCGCCTGGCACACGGACGCGCCGGACGAAGACCGTCTGCGCGCTTATGATACGTACATCTCCTATGGCGGCAGATGGACGCTCGAGAACGACACCTTCACAACCCAAGTCGACTTCGCCCTCAACCCAAGCTGGGTCGGTGGCGTGCAGGTGCGCGGTATGGAAACGCTGCCGAATGATGGACTGAAATTGACTCTCTCGCGCGCCTGGCCGGACGGTAAGGTTGTGAACGCCTGGGTGCGCTGGCGGCGGGCGGGCTAACGCCTCCCCATCGACATCGCCCAATAGTGGACGGCCTTCACTTGGCCGCGATCTTGCGGCAGGTAGGCGTAGCCTATGCCCATTTCCCGGATTTCCGGGTTCAGCATGGCGCGACGGTGGCCGGGGGAATCTTTCCAGCCCTCCACTGCTTCGGCCGGGGTTGGCTGGCCCGCCGCGAGATTTTCCAAAACCATACGCCATCTGTATCCGGCGCGGCTGGCGCGCTCTCCATGGGTGCCGCCATCCGGTGAGACATGGTCGAAATAATCGCGGGACGCCATGTCGTCCGCGTGATGTTGCGCGGCAACGCTCAGACGCCTGTCGATACGCAACGGCCCCAATCCATGACCGGACCGGAACGCGTTCACCCGGCGCAAAATTTCCCGCCGCCAATCGCCACGAAAGGCCGTTGAGGGTTCGGCCAACGTCAGCACCCAGAAATGATCGAGGCGCTCGGTACTCCGCGACACCGGTTTGGCTGCATAACCAAGCCCTACATCAGCGAACCGCTTGTCCAATAGCTGCCGCCTCGTCGCTTTTTGAGAGGCCCACCGCGCCACGACGCCAAGCGGTGTGGGAAACCCGGCCGCCAATTGGACGAACATCCGTTTATAGGTATATCCGGCGCGGTTGAGGCGGGTCTCGAACTTGTCGCCGTTCGGCAGACGGGTGTCGAGATAGTCGTGCCGCGCCATGTCTCGCGCATGGGCGCGCGCCTCGACGGTCAAGCGCGGCTCCAAACGAACTGGCGCCAAACCGTGCTGGCGACGGAGTGCATTTATCTCATCCAGGATCGCCAAACTAGCATCGGCCCGGACTTCGTCGGGCCCGCCAATACCCGCCAGAAAGACCACTCCGCATATACTCAATATATTTGCGAAGCGTCCCATTCTGCGGCCTTAGTCGATGACGATTTCAGGCATCGCCCGCGACGATGCCGATAGTTTCGCCCAGACCCGGTCCGCGATACCGCGATACACTTTCGCGTGATCACTCTCGGGCTGACTGACGACGATGGGCTGCCCGCTGTCCGAAGTTGTACGGATGTCGATATCCAACGGGATCTCGCCGAGAAACTCCACGCCGAGGCGATCCGCTTCTTCATGCGCGCCGCCGTGGCTGAAGATATGCGATTCGTGGCCGCAATTTGGACACGTGAAATAGCTCATGTTTTCGATGATCCCCAAAACCGGCACATCGACCTTGCGGAACATGTTCAACCCTTTCCGGGCATCGAGCAAAGCGATGTCCTGGGGCGTCGAGACAATGACCGCGCCGGCCAAGGGTACTTGTTGGGCCATGGTCAATTGCGCATCCCCGGTACCGGGAGGCATGTCGACGATCATGATATCGAGCTCGCCCCAATTCACGTCCCGCAACATCTGTTGCAGGGCGCTCATCACCATGGGTCCCCGCCAAATCATCGGCGTGTCCTCGGCAACGAGGAATCCCATCGACATGACCTTGATGCCATGACCGACCATCGGCTCCAATTTATCTCCGTCCGGACTGTCGGGGCGACCAGAGACGCCCATCATGCGCGGCTGCGAGGGGCCATAGATATCAGCATCGAGCATGCCGACGCGCAGTCCCGTGGCCGCCAGGCCCAGCGCCAGGTTGATCGCAGTCGTGGATTTGCCGACGCCACCCTTGCCACTGGCAACCGCGACAATGTTCTTCACGCCCGGTGCCAATGGAGCGGCTTCCTGCGGCGCGCCTCCGCCATGGGAATGGTCGTGGCCATGATCGTGGGAATGCCCACCGCCACCTTGAGCCGGCCCAGCACCTTGCGCACGCTCCGCCGTCAAAACCGCTGTCACCGATAAAACGCCGGTCACACCGCCTACCGCTGCTTCCGCCGCTTGGCGTAGCGGTTCTAGTTTCGGCCCCCGTTCGGGGTCGACCTCAATCGAAAATCCGACATTGCCGTCCTTGACGACAAGTCCCGATACCATGCCGAGGGAGACGATGTCCGATCCCCTATCGGGGTCGGCGACCCCTTTCAGCGCTTCGAGGACTTCATTCTCGGTAACCGCCGCCATGCTTGAAAACTCCCTGATACTGCCAATATGGCAAGCTAGTGCTTACCGTGCGCGCATTTAATTTTGCAGATGTGTCCCGGTACGCTCTCATATATAAAGCACGGGTCCGGTTGCCAATACCAGCCGGGTTCATAAACCTAATCGCGAATTCACAGGACGGGGTAGATCTCACATGCCATGGCAATCACAAGGCGGCGGCGGCGGCGGTCCATGGGGCGGCGGCGGCGGCCAAGGCCCCTGGGGCGGCGGCGGTAATCAGGGCGGCGGAAGCGGTGGCGGACAAGGAAAGCCCCCACCCGATATCGAGGAAATGCTGCGCCGTAGCCAAGACAAGGTGAGACGCTTCCTGCCGAGCGGCGGATCAGGCAAGGGCATCGCGCTGATTGCGGCGGTCGTTGTCATCGGTTGGCTGCTGACCGGCTTCTACCGTGTCGATGCAGGCGAACAAGGTGTCGCTCTCATCTTCGGTAAGCTCTGGGACCGCACTACGCCGGGCCTGCACTATAATGTTCCATCGCCCATCGGCGAGGTGATGACACCGAAGGTCACACGTGTGAACCGGGTCGAGCTCGGATTTCGCTCATCAGCGGGGTCACGGCGGGGCGCTGCCCGTGCCGTCACCCGAGAAAGCTTGATGCTGACCGGTGACGAGAACATCATCGATACGCAATTCGTGGTGTTCTGGCAGATCAAGGATGCGTTCAAATTCCTATTCAATGTCCGTAATCCGGAAGCGACGGTGAAAGCCGCCGCCGAGTCCGCAATGCGCGAAGTCGTCGGCAAATCGGAGTTTGAATTCGCGCGAACGACGGGCCGCGGAAAAGTCACGGCGGAAACCCAAACCCTGATCCAGACGATCTTGGATGATTTTGGTGCCGGCATTCTCGTCACGCAGATCGAGATTCAGGGCATTGAGCCTCCGGAAGCTGTCATCGACGCGTTTAAGGACGTTGCCGCTGCCAAACAAGATGCGGAGCGGGCCGGAAACGAGGCAGACGCGTACCGCAACGAAATCACACAACGTGCTCAGGGTGAGGCGGCGCAGATCGTTGCTGCCTCGCAAGCCTACAAACAGGAAGAAATCGCCAAGGCGAGTGGTGAGACACAGCGTTTTCTCTCTGTCTTTAAGGAGTACGAGCAAGACAAGGTCGTCACACGGCGGCGGCTTTATCTGCAGACAATGGAAGAAGTGCTACAGCCAATGGAGAAGGTCTTGATCGAAGACGGCAAGGGCGGCACGGGCGTATTGCCTTATTTGCCGCTCGATAAGCTAAGAAGGGACCGCGGCGATGCCGATAAATCCGAGCCGACGGGAGGTCAACGATGAGCAAAACAGCAATCTTCGGCGGCATCCTGGCCATCGTCATCGGTATCACGGCATTTTCGTCTCTCTTCGTGATCCGGGAAAATGAACAAGCCTTAATCCTCCAGTTCGGTAATCCTCAGAAACAAGTCGACGATGCCGGTCTTAATTTTAAAACACCGTTCATTCAGGACGTGATCTACTTCGACAAACGGATTCTTGATTATGACGCTTCGGCAGCTGAAATTCCGACGCTGGATCAGAAGCAGCTCGTGGTCGACGCTTTCGCACGCTACAAGATCATCGATCCGTTGAAGTTCTATCAAACGGTTGCCACCGAATCGATCGCCGAGAGCCAGTTGAACAATATCATCAACTCGAATTTGCGCGACTCGTTCGGTAAACAACTGTTCACCAAATTGATGACGGAAACCCGTGCAAAACTGATGGCGGAGATTTCGAAGAAGGTCGACACAGCCATGCGCAGTCTCGGCATTCAAGTGATTGATGTCCGCATCAAACGCGTCGACTTACCGGAAGAAAATAGCCAAGCGATTTTCCGACGGATGCAGACGCAACGGGAGCAAGAAGCGCGGCGTATTCGGGCGGAAGGCGATCGGAAAGCGCGTGAAATTCGGGCTGACGCCGACAAACAGCAACGGGTCATCGTCGCCGAGGCAAAGAAGACATCGGAGATCTTACGTGGTGAAGGCGATGCCGTTGCCACCAAACTCTACAATGATGCATTCGGTCGAGATCGCGATTTCTTTGACTTCTACCGTTCACTGCAAGCGATGCGGACGGGCCTCACCGGTGATACCACGAGTTACGTCGGACCGCCGCAGGGCGAGTTCTATCGGTTCTTCAAAGGTGAATCGCTGGGCTCGAGCAGCGGCAAATAGAGGACTTTATCACAGCTGTCGGTTTGCTACTGGTGATCGAGGGTGCAATTTACACTCTCTTTCCCAGCGGCATGCAGCGGATGATGGCGCAGGCCCTGACGTTGCCGCCCTCGGCGTTGCGATTGGGTGGATTGGTCTTCGCCGTTATCGGTTTCTCGATTGTGTGGCTCGTGCGGGGTTGAGGGAAAACGCCTTAATTGGCGTAATTTTCGCCGCAAATCAGTCACAATTAGGCGTATAGTAGTCCAAACTTTGGAGATATTGCGGAAGTTTCGGGGCCTGCATTGCATTTCGATTTTCTGCGGTCACATTCCGGAACAAGGCGGTCACGGTGGCCGCGATCCGCACATTGTTTGATTATTGATGGAGATTAACGGTGACGCTACTAGCATCATCCTACCAGGTTAACGCCCGCAACACGTGGGCGAAGGCGCTATTCGTATTGCCGATACTGTCGCTTCTCGCATGGGCGCCAACAACGGCCGACGCACGCGGTGTTCCGAATGGGTTCGCCGATCTTGCCGAACGCTTATTGCCCTCGGTCGTGACGATTGAGACGTCACAAAAGGCACAGGAAGCACACGGCGGT
>JABJCS010000727.1 GCA_018665505.1 Alphaproteobacteria bacterium | reverse complement strand
ATCGAGCGTCGCCAGAATATCAGCGAGATTGGTCGCCGCCGCAACCAATACCGGAGAGCTCTCCACACCAAGGCGCCGCGCCCGCATCTGCACCTGATCGACCGCTTCTTCGCCGGTAATATAGGCGCATTTAATGCCGGCGCCCAAACGCGCCGTGACCTGAAGCAACAAGGTAGATTTCCCGATCCCCGGATCACCGCCGATCAAGACGGCTGAGCCCCGCACGAGGCCACCGCCGGTCACCCGATCGAATTCGTCAATCCCGGTTTTCCGTCTCGGCGCAGGCTCGTTTACATCAGCCAGATTGGACATCTCGAGCACACGCCCGCGTCCGGCACCTCCCGACGCACGCCCACCGATCGGGGCCGAGCTGCTGACCTCTTCGAGGACCGAATTCCATTCGCTGCAAGCGTCGCACCGGCCCATCCATCGCGGATGCACCGCACCGCAAGCATGACAGATAAAGCTGGCTTTCGCTTTCGCCACGCTAAATGAGCTCCGTTCGAATGTGCAGCGACATTAAACTCATAGACGGCGGACCTCCATCTTGATTGGTCCTTCCGCAAGGCCATGAACGAATTGATCGACCCTGGGGTCCCCTGATGCATCCACCTGATCCGTTGGGCCAGCCCAAATTATCTTGCCTTGATAGAGCATGGCGATGCGGTCGGCGATAACCCTCGCGCTGGCCATATCATGGGTGATCGTCAACGTCGTCGCGCCCAGATCGCGAGTACATTTCACGATCAAGTCGTTGATCACGTCACCCATCACCGGATCGAGACCCGTCGTCGGCTCGTCGAACAGAATAATTTCTGGCTCCAAGGCGACCGCGCGCGCCAATCCCACACGCTTGCGCTGCCCACCCGACAATTCAGCCGGCATGCGAGGGCCGAAGCTCCGGTCCAATCCGACCTGTTCCAATTTTTCATAAGCAACGCGCTCGGCGTCCGAAACGGCCATACCTTTGCCACGAAACAGTCCAAACGTCACATTATCCAATACGGTCATGCTGTCGAATAAGGCCGCATGCTGGAACAGCATTCCGAACTTCTGATTGATCGCGTCGCGATCGTCTTCCGAAATACCGAGAATCGAGGTGCCATCGATCTCTATCTGGCCCTCATCCGGCGTCAGCAATCCGAGCAGACACTTCAACGAGACCGACTTGCCGCTTCCGGAGCCACCCATGATCACAACAGATTCGCCTTTGCCGACATCAAGATTCAAGCCGTTCAAAACTACTTTTTCTCCGAACTTCTTATGGAGATTCTTGAGCCGAATTTTCGGAGGCACTTCGCTCATGCGCCGAAAAAAAGCTGACTGATCAAGTAATTAAGGATCAGAATAAGAATAGCAGAAGCGACCACGGCATTGGTCGTCGCGGCGCCAACGCCCTGTGCACCACCGCTTGAATGATAACCCATATAGCAACCGAGCAATGTGACGACGAAACCGAAGACAGCGGCTTTCACTAAGCCGGAAACGACATCTATGTATTCAAGGAAATTGTATGTCTTTTGGATATAGAGGGCCGGATTGAAATCCAGCTTGAAGACACCAATGACATAGCCGCCGAAAATTCCGATCACATCACCGACCAATACCAGTAGCGGCAACATCGTCAACCCCGCGATTATTCGCGGCACAACAAGATATTTAATCGGGTTGGTCGACAGCGTCGTCAGCGCATCGATTTGCTCGGTGACGCGCATCGTGCCGATTTCGGCCGCCATCGAGGCACCGATGCGACCCGCCACCATCAAACCCGCCAATACCGGCGCCAACTCCCGCGTGATCGAGAGGACGACCACCGCCGTCACATTTTCGAGCGCGGCGTCAGCGGTCACCCGAGTTGCCCCGGTATAGCTTTGCAGTGCGATGACCATGCCTGAGAACAGAGTTGTCAGTCCGACCACCGGCAAAGAGTAATACCCGACATCGATCATTTGCCGGCCGATCAGGCGAAAATAGATCGGCGGTCGGACGAAATGCGAGACCGAATTCAGCATGAACAAAGTAAGCTGGCCGATCGTGGCCAGCATCCCGAGCGTGGCCGCCCCTATCGTGCGCAACGGATTAATCCCTGCCGGTCTCTCGCTCATGTGCCAACGCCCAGATAGCGCCGACGATAACGCCGGCCCAACGAGGTCAATATTTCATACGGGATGGTACCGGCGTCGCTCGCCAGCGCATTGATGTCATAATCGGGGCCGATCAGTTCGACCGTATCCCCCGCCACTAATCCGGTAGCCGCCGTTGCGTCCAACGTGATCAAATCCATCGATACCCTGCCGACCAGCGGAAGGGCGGTGTTCCCCCAACGGGCCACGCTCCGACCCCCTAAGCTCCGAAGATACCCATCCGCATAACCCGCCGCAACGGTCGCGACGCGGGTGGGCGCCGTAAACTCGTGAGTGGCACCATATCCAACGGTCTCGGGGCTGTCCACGTCCCGTACTTGCAAGACCAAACCGTCAAGACGAATGACCGGTTTCATAGGATTGGACTGCCACTCGATAGGGGCCCCGCCATAAAGCGCGATCCCCGCACGAACCATGTCGAAATGCCAGCCGCTTCCCAGGAATATCCCTGAAGATGCGGCCAAGGATGCCTTCTCATGAGGCACCCGGGAAACCGCGTCGGCAAAGTCGCGGCGTTGCGCGTCGTTCAATGGATGGACCGGCGTATCGGCACAGGCCAGATGACTAAGAAGATAGCGGCATACGATTCCCGAAATTATTTTCGGATCGTCGAACAAACGCCGCCGTTCGCTTGCCGAAAGTCCGAGCCGCGACATGCCCGTATCGAGATGGACAGCCGCCGCCAGTCGACCCTCAGTGTTACAATAAGCGGACCATACTTCGATTTGATCGATATCGTTCAAAGTCGGCAATAAATTGCATTCTCGATAATACCCCGCCTCTCCCGGCATCAAACCGTTCAATGCAACGATTTCGGCATCTAGGAGACACCCCCGCAAGCGAATGGCCTCGTCAAGGGAGGCAACGAAGAAGGTCCGACAGCCTTCTTGCCAAAGCCGCTGTCCGACCGCCTCTACCCCAAGTCCGTAGGCATCGGCCTTGACGACCCCAGCGCAGACGGCACCATCCGCCTTCTCGCACAGAGTGCGGTAGTTGGCGGCGATCGCATCGAGGTCGACCGTCAGGATAGACCCGGAGAGGCATCCTGGCGCCAACGCAGCGCCTGGGGAATCAGAAGTCGCCATCCGGATCGTGATGATATGGATCGAGATCGGAGAACTTCGTCAGGTCTCCATTGAAGTGCAATTCCACGGTACCGACCGGCCCGTGACGTTGCTTCGCCATAATCACCTCCGCGATATTGCGGGATTCCTTCAGCAAGGTGTTATGCAATTCAATTCTATCTTGGAACTTTCCTTCGTCCTCGTTATCGCGGCGCGATGGTTGATCGCGTTGCAGATAATACTCCTCGCGGAAGATGAACATGACGACGTCCGAATCCTGCTCGATCGTGCCGGATTCGCGAAGGTCAGCCAATTGCGGTCGCTTATTGTCACGATTTTCAACTTGCCGGCTGAGCTGTGAGAGCGCGATGACCGGCACGTCGAGGTCCTTCGCCAATGTCTTCAGCCCTCGCGTGATCTCCGCAATTTCCTGCACCCGGTTATCGGGTCGGCTCCCCGCCGACGCCTGCATCAGCTGCAGATAATCGATAACAATCATATGCAGCTTATTTTGACTCTTCATCCGGCGCGCGCGTGTCCGAAGCGCCGATACCGATAAGGCCGGCGTGTCGTCTATATAGAGCGGCAACCGGTAAAGCGCCTGACTCGCCGTCGCCAATCGGTCAAATTCCTCAGCGGTGATATCGCCGCGGCGAATTTTGTCCGACGGCACCTGGGATTGTTCCGCCAAGATACGTCCGGCCAACTGTTCGGCGGACATTTCCAATGAAAAGAATAGAACGTGGCCACCTTCCGTCGTCGTGCGCCCATGTTCATCGGTCACTTCACGGAAGGCCTTCGCCGCATTGAATGCCATGTTCGTCGCCAAGGCCGTCTTTCCCATCGACGGGCGTCCGGCGAGAATGAGAAGATCCGAGCGATGGAGACCGCCGAGCATTGTATCGAGCTCTTTAAAGCCCGTCGTGACGCCGACAATATGACTATCCCGCTTATAGGCTTCCTCTGCCGCCTGCAGCGCAAGTTTGGCGGCTTCGCCCAGTTCGAAGTAACTCCGCTCCGTATTTCCCGTCGAGGACAAGTTGTAGAGGCGTTGTTCCGCGGACTCGATCTGGTCGCCCGCTTTGACGTCGATATCGGGTTCGTACGCATCGTTGACGATATCCTCGCCGACGGCGATTAACTCACGTTTCAGATACAGATCATAGACGGAGCGTCCAAGATCCTCCGCGTTGACAATCATCACCGCGTT
>JABJCS010000726.1 GCA_018665505.1 Alphaproteobacteria bacterium | reverse complement strand
GAACCTTTCGGTTCCGGCAATCATTGCGCCATGTTCGAGACCGGTTATTTCGAGGTGATGGGCCTCACGGATCCCAATCTTTATAGCTCGGCGCTCGGTATGCTCGAGAAATACGAAGGTGCGCATATCACGGCCTTTGGTAGCGGTGAGGCGGAGCACGCCTATAAGGTTCTCTCATCGCGTCTCGAGGGTGTGCAACCGGCGCGCCGATTGGAGCGCGACGCGGCGTTCGGCGTGCATGATGAGGAAACCCGGCGAGCGGCGTTCAATAATATTACCGTCGATCAGGCGGTCTTCCCCGAAGCCAAACTGATCTTCATCGAACACGAAACACGCGATGTGCTCTGGCAGCCGCATCTCATGGATCATCCGAACGGCGCGGTGTCGATTGCCGAAGTGGCGCTCTGTGTCGAGGATGTGGAAGCAACCTGCGGCAAGCTCGGCAAACTGTTTGGAATGGAGCCGAAAGCGCCGATGCCCGGCGTTTCGGTCTTCGGTCTGCCGCACGGCAATGTCTATGTCCTCAATCCAGACGGTCTCAACGGCTGGACGCCGGGTGTCACACCACCTTACATGCCTTATGTTTCGGCCGTGGGTTTCGGCGTGAAAGACCTGGAAGCGACGAAAGCATTACTCGACGGCAACGGCGTTCCCTATACCGCGCACAATTACCCGGCGATTTGGATTGCGCCCGAGCACACCTGCGGCCCGGTCGTCTCATTCATTCAGGCGTAGCGCGCAAATTCGTTCCCCGGTTCGTGCGTAGCGAGAGACCGTGAGCTCGTGCTCTCGGTGTTGCCAGTCTGCCCTGGCTCTCGGAAAACGCCAACGCGTTTCCGGGAAACGATAGGGAATGCTTGAAGAACCGTTCTTTAGATCGACTATCTAAGCTCCTTCGGCGGCGATCCGGTCTTCTTCCAGCTGATAGCGCGGCGTCTCGTCGCGGGGTGAACGCTCGTCGCCTTTCGTGCCGTCAAGTGTATCGGCCTTCCAATTCGAATCGAGCGTCCATTCACGATCGAGCTTAAGTATGGTGCCTGGCTGCTGGATGCTCTCGAATGCTTCAAGGCCGATGCGGGTGATCTCGTACTGATCTTTCGGATCTCCGGGCATACCCGTGGTGTGACCCAGTGGGTAGTCGGTGAAGACCGCGCGAGGCGGGTTCGCGGCTTCCATGATGTCGAGGGCGGAGCCCATGCAGAGGGTCGGGATACCGATGGCTTCGAGATGGCGTGCGATCAGACCCACGGTCTGATGGCACACGGGTCACAATGGTATCAGGAACGCTAGATCGACGCCTTGGGTCTGGAAACTCTCGACAACGCGGGGGATTAATTCCTCGCGTGTTCGACGTTGCGAATAGACGGCGCCCATGCAGGACAGAACGCCCTCCGCGATTTCACCAACCACACCTTCATTTTCAAGCTGTTTGAGCGGCGCTAGCGGAAAGACGCAATTCGGGTCTTTGCGGGCCGCCGGGAGATATTGCTCGGTCAAATGTGAGAAGCGGATATCCTTTACATCTGTGTCTTTAGGGATCGACCGGATCGATGTGTCGTCCTTGTAATAATAGGCGACCTGCCCCCTTGCATAGGTGCCGGCCGTGCAGAGTACACCGACCCGTGATTCCGCGAGGGGCTTCTTCAAAGGCGTCCAGGCCGGCGGTTCATCAGCGTGATACCACTGATAGACCGGGTAACCGAGCTGCGAGTAGCGCTCCCGGATCATTTCCATATAACGAATGGTAGACATGACTAAACCTTTTCGATCGTCTGTGTTCACTTTAACATCCTGCTCGTATTGAGAAAACCTATGCCGCTCCATACACTTGGAAACGGATGAGTGAAATTTTACCCGGCGTTAGGGAAAGGACGGTCAGCGGATAGTGACCGGCGAGAATGATTTCGCAGATTGAGATATTGATCAGTGTATTTGGTGTCTTGGCGTTGGGCCTCGTCGGGGTTATCGCATGGCGTTATGTGACCGTCCGAGCGTCGACGATACGGGCATTCGCCCGCACTGAAGCTGCGCGCGAGAAAGCCTTGCGCGATAGCGAGCATCGGTTTCAGGAATTCGCGGAATCCGCGTCCGATTGGATGTGGGAGATGAACAAGGATTTTAAATTCACCTATTTCTCCCATGTCGATTCACAGCCCCATCTATTGAATTTGATTGGTAAGACTCGTTGGGAAGTCGCCGGCGTCGATCCCGAAACCGATGAGGATTGGGGGAAACATAAACAAGTGCTGGAGGCCCACGAGCCATTTAGAAATTTCGCGTTATGGTATCGCGCCTCGGATTCCGATCTCCGGCATGTGGTTTCCGCCGGTAGGCCGATATTTGATGAGAACGGTATGTTCCAAGGTTACCGGGGCACGGCCTACGACGGCACAGAGCAGAAACGGGTTGAGGATCGTTTGAAGGAAACCGAAACCCTCTTCGAGGCCGTTTTGGACAATGCGCCAGCCATTCTAGCGATTCGCGATCACGAGGGGCGCTACGAATATGTCAACAAGACCTATGAACGAATTTACGGGATAACTAACAAAGAAATTCGTGGAAAGCAGGCCTACGATCTTTTCACCAAGGAACATGCGGATATTATTATGTCGATGGAACGGCGGG
>JABJCS010000725.1 GCA_018665505.1 Alphaproteobacteria bacterium | reverse complement strand
GGGTTTGCCTTTCGCACCATTCACCCGCACCCGGTTCGGTCCGATCTGCTCCACCACAACCTCTGAGATGTCGAGCGTGACATCCGGTGTCAGATAACAGCTCGGATCGTCCAATTCATAGAGGATTTGTTCCTTTACGGTGCGTGTGTTGACCACGCCGCCGCTGCCTTCCGGCTTGGTGATGATCAGGCTGCCGTCTTCCTGCACTTCCGCGATGGGAAATCCGATTTCCGCCATTCGCGTGACGTTCTTGCGGCCTGGGTCTGCATGGTAACCGCCGGTAATCTGTGAGCCGCATTCGAGCAGGTGACCGGCGAGAACACCCGCCGCCATCATATCCCAATCATCTGCGGCCCATCCAAAATGATGCATCAGCGGGCCAAGTGTCAGAGCTGAATCCGTGACCCGGCCCGTCACAACGATGTGCGGGTTAAGATCGAGCGCTTCGGCGATCGGCTCCGAACCCATATAGACGTTTGCCGCGAGAATGTTGGTATTGGCAAGATCGAGAGGCTTTTCCTCGCCCCATTGCTGGGTCTGCAGCCCGCGTAAGTTTTCTCGTAAATCGTCGCCCTCGATCACTGCGACCCGCAGGCCGGAAATGCCTTGTTCCTTGGCCAGAGCGTGCAGGCGTTTCGCTGCTCCCATGGGATTGGCGGCGCCGAAGTTACCGATGATCGGCACGCCGCTCTCGACACAGCGCTTCAACACCGGGCCGACGAACCCGGCGAGGTCAGGCGTATAACCCTTCTCCGGGTTGGCGCGGCGTTCGCGCTGCGCGATGGCGAGGGTCCGCTCCGCCAAGGTTTCGTAAAATAAGGCGGCGGGTTGGCCGGACGCGATCAACGAATCGATGACCGGGCCTCCCACATCCATCCGGTCGCCGGAGAAACCGGCGGCATTGCCGATATGCATATTCTCTTTGGTCATAGTAGCCCCTTACCCAATCGGCGTCTCAGCGACCCGATGGCGAATTCCTGGCAGCTCATACCTGCACGCGCGCCCCACGCGGCTGCCAATTCGTTTACGTGACTGATCATTCCAGTGTTCCAGATCGAGCGCGCATCGCCAATACGGGCGGATTCGTGGCCCACAGTGGCACCGGCGACGCCTTGCTCGTCCATGACCGGCAAACGGCTAATACCGGCCTGGTTGCGCCCCACACCCGCATCGTGGAACACGGCGGCGCGTACCGGTTGATAGATCGCTTGCCCGCTGGCGCGATTGGCGGCCAAGATCGCCCCATGCGACCCGATGATGACGACCCGTCCAGCATCTTCGGGGATCAGGAGTGAGGCCGAATCCAAACCCCAAATTTCGGCTTCCCATAGCTCCGCACGGAATTTGTAACGTCCTTCGGAATGCGCTGGGGCACTACCTTTGAATGCTGGCGCCGCCCGCATCTTGCGGGCGCAATCCACGGCGGGCTCTCCGACAGCACAGCCAACAGCTCCCGCCGCCGCGTTGGTGTAACTGATGACACCTCGCGATAGCATATCCTCACCGTCGCCGATGCAACCGGTCGAATGGGCGACCGTGGCGGCCGCGATGCCAAGATCTTGCAGATAGTCGAGGCTGCCGATGCCCGCTTTGTCGCGGCCGACGCCGGCGTCGTTCAAGATAATTCCGCGCGGCCCAGCGGACGCCGCCAGATAACCCGCGTAGACACCGCCGTGACTGCCCGCCACGATGACCGAACCCGCGTGTTCCGGTTTCGGTTTTGTCACTGTGTCCAGAACCCAGATGGGGATATCGTTATCGGATGCGTTGCGTTCGGCCATCGTCTCGTTGTGTCATAATTGTTTCCCAAAGAGATATAGCGCGCCGACCCCGTTTGCGTCACGCTGTCTTGAGTGCCGCATTTCGATTTTGGGCACGTACGAAGTACGCATTTAGTGGTCGATCAACGACCAATTGAAAAGGAATCATACGCCGTGACCAAACGAAAGGCGAAAGCGGTTGGTATTAACCATGTGGCGTTGGAAGTAGACGATATCGATGCTGCCTTGGCGTTCTATGGACGCTTTCTTGATTTCGAATTGCGCAATCGCAGCGATACTATCGCTTTCATCTATTTCGGCGATCAATTCATCAATTTTTCCCGAGGCCGAGAGCAAGGACCGGATAACGCCCGTCATTTCGGCATCGCGGTCGACGATAAGGAATTGGTCCGTGAAACGCTGATCGAAATGGGAGTGGAGTTAATCGATAGTCGGTTTCTCGATTTCCTAGATCCATGGGGAAATCGGGTCGAGATCACGACCTATACCAATATTCAATTCTCCAAGGACCCGCATGTCCTACAGGGGATGGGTCTCTCGCATCTAGAAAAAACCGACACGGCGCTCGAAGAATTGCGCAAGAAGGGCATGGCGCCTTAGTTCCGACAGCGGGCCTATTGTCGGTATTTCTTCGGCGGTTGCGGATTGTTCGCCGGGTTGGTGTCGTGTTTGGTGAGCTTATCCAGCAATCCACTGGCCGCCAGCGGCTGCAGGTCCGCTTCGAGTGGGTCGGCTTTTGCCTGATCGTAGACTTCGTCCCCATCGACATAGAGCGTGAAGGCCTTCAAATATTTCGCTTTTTTCACTGGATCGTCGATGGTGTCCTTCGTCCATTGGTAGAGCGGATATTGATCGATGCCTTCTTTCTCCGCCGCGTCGCAGTATCCCGCAAAGGCGTCGTACTGACAGCTCAGCTCGGCGTTATGCTTTGCGAGGATATCACCAAGGGGCGCCAGGCTGGCATCGTTCGCATCCCGGCGCGCGGCTGCGGACCGCTCGTCGTCCAGAGTAATCCGAACCTGATATTGCCAATCGTCACTCATGACCGCACCTCTATGAATTTCCTCTACGGTATTTTGGCAGCCGGGCGCGGTTTCGCAACCGGTGCTATGTCTTTTTGCCGCGATTTCTTCGCCAGAGGTCTCGGAAAATTCCTCTTTGCCGAATAGGTCTCTTTCGCACGGGTCGCCACGCTACATATAAACCAAAGCGACGACGTGCCGATATGAGGGGGAATCGGAAATGCCAAATGGCGAGACAATCGAACGATTTCACATAAGACGGCTATCGATCACGCCGGCGATCTCGTTACCTGAACGTTTGTCGGATGTGAAGGGTTTGGACGTTGTCTTGATTGAAGCTTGGGGCGAGAGCGGTCGCGTCGGTTATGGGGATGCGCTTCTGCTTCCGGGCGAGACACCCGAGACGATCGAGCAGGCCTGGATGATCGCCTGTAAGTTAGCGGAGGTCAGCGTCGGCATGGTGATGGCGGATGCAATCGATCTCTACGCAGCTTCGCATTCGGTGGCCCCTCATACGGTGACGGCGCTGACGGTGGCGTTAGAGGTCGCAG
>JABJCS010000724.1 GCA_018665505.1 Alphaproteobacteria bacterium | reverse complement strand
GTGCGACTGCATGCTGGAAAGTGCGGCCTAAGCGGTCGCCCCGACCCCCGCCGAATTCGCCAAAGCAATGGCGGAAAAGCTGAAAAAAGCGCGCTAACGCTAAAACCCACATACGTTCCTCTCGCCCTCCCGCTAGTTTGAGACCGCCGGATTACGCCGCAATATGTCGACGCATTTATAGGTCATTACCACCTCATCCCGCTGATTGTAGGTGGTGAACCCGAAGGTCACGATGCCCCTGTCCGGCTTTGACCGCGAGGGCCGAGCTTCCAGAATCTCAATCACCGTGCGCATGGTGTCCCCGGCGAATACGGGTCGCGGCCAGCGCACATCATCGAGCCCCGGCCCGCCAAGATTGTTCTCCCCCATCAAGCCCAGCTCCACCCAGAGCCGGTTGGCGAGCCCCAGGGTCTGCAGACCGCTGGAGATCATGTCGCCGTGAATACCCATCTTGGAAGATTCCCGGTCGGTGTGGATCGGCTGCGGGTCATAGGCCATGGAGAAGTCGACCATCTGTCCCTCGGTCAGCGTGACGGACCGTGTCTCAAATGTCTCGCCGACCGTAAACCCTTCGAAATAGCGTGCGTGCATACCGACCCTTCCTAGATCGCGTCGGCGATGGCTTTGCCGAGATCTTGCGTCGTCGCCTTGCCACCTATGTCGGGGGTCAGCGGGGCGTTCTTGTCCGACAAAACGGTCTCGATCGCCTTGACGACGGCATCCGCAGCCTCTTGCTCGCCCAAATGCTCCAGCATCATCGCGCCCGACCAAATCTGGCCGATCGGGTTGGCGATACCCTTGCCCGCGATATCGGGGGCAGAGCCGTGCACCGGCTCGAACATCGAGGGGTAGTCCTTCTCGGGATTGATATTGGCGCCGGGGGCGACTGCGATGGTGCCAGTCACGGCAGGGCCCAGGTCCGAGAGGATATCGCCGAATAGATTGCTCCCCACCACCACGTCGAACCAATCCGGATGCTGGACGAAATGCGCCGTCAGAATATCGATATGGTACTGGTCGGTCTTGATATCGGGATAGTCCTTACCGACCTCGGCGAAGCGCTCGTCCCAATATGGCATGGTGTGCGAGATGCCGTTCGACTTGGTGGCCGAGGTCAGGTGCTTCTTCGGGCGGCTCTGCGCCAGATCGAAGGCGTAGCGCATGATCCGATCGCAGCCGCGCCGGGTGAAGATGTTCTCCTGCATGCACATCTCGAGGTCGGTGCCCTCGTACATGCGCCCGCCGATATTGGAGTATTCGCCCTCGTTGTTCTCGCGCACCACATACATGTCGATGTCGCCGGTCTCATAGCCGTGCACCGGCGGCGTGATGCCGGGCAGCAGGCGCACCGGGCGCAGGTTGACGTATTGCTGGAACTCGCGGCGGATCGGGATCAACAAACCCCAGAGCGAGATGTGATCCGGCACGCCGGGAAAGCCGACCGCGCCCAGGAAGATCGAATCGCAGCCCGCCAATTGCTCCAAGCCGTCCTCCGGCATCATCGCGCCCTTCTTTGCGTAGCGCTCACAGTTCCAGTCGTAATGCTCAAAACCATAATTGAAGCCATATTTCTTGCCGACCGCTTCCAGCACGCGCAGCCCCTCGGGCACCACTTCGTTGCCGATCCCGTCGCCGGGGATGACCGAAATTCCGAATTTCTTCTCGTTAGTTTGCTCCGCCACGGACGCGCCCTCCTAATCTCTCGATGAGTTTCTTTGGTTGCCAGGAACGTAGTCGCCAGGTGACCCGGTGGCAATACGCCGCGATGGGCGGGGGCCCGCCAATGAGGATCCAAAATCAAACCCCGCTAAATTGGATCACGATGTTGTTGAGGTCGTCTAGGTGGACTTGCCATCCTGGTGGCACGACAACGGTAGAATCGTATTCCTCGACGATGATCGGGCCTGCAAGGGGGCGCGCGCTCAACGCCGGGCGGGTTAATATTTTCGTCCCGAGGGACCCGGCATCGGGCCCGAAATACACGGAGCGCAGCGTTACATCTGCTGCTTTCGACTTCGTTTCCTCATCCCAACGGCCCACATGATCGACGCCGCGGTCAACCGTCACGATCACATGAATATTCACCAACTCGAATGCGCGATGGTCCGCCCTGTGTCCAAACAGACGTTCGTATTCTTCC
>JABJCS010000723.1 GCA_018665505.1 Alphaproteobacteria bacterium | reverse complement strand
CACCACCGCATCGGCCCCGGCCTTGACCGCGAGCATTACGTCGTAGCGTGTCCGGGTCGCGCCAACCTTCACGTAGATCGGTTTTTCCCAATTGGTGATTTCACGCAGTTCTTGAATTTTAATCTCGAGATCGTCCGGGCCGGTCCAATCCGGATGACGGCAGGCACTGCGCTGATCAATGCCCGCCGGCAACGTGCGCATCTCGGCCACACGGTCGGTAATCTTCTGCCCCAGCAACATCCCACCTCCGCCGGGCTTCGCACCCTGGCCGATGACCACTTCAATGGCGTCCGCTTGGCGAAGCTGGTCAGGTGTCATGCCGTAGCGCGACGGCAGATATTGGTAGACCAGTGTCTTCGAAGCTTCGCGCTCCTCTTGTGTCATCCCACCATCGCCGGTGGTCGTACTGGTCCCCATTGCGCTCGCGCCCAACCCAAGGGCACGCTTCGCATTCACGCCCAAAGCGCCGAAACTCATGCCTGCGATGGTGATTGGAATTTCCAACTCAATCGGCTTCGAGGCAAAGCGTGCGCCGATCACGACGTTGGTATCGCAGCGCTCGCGATATCCTTCCAATGGATAGCGCGACATCGACGCGCCGAGAAATACCAGATCGTCGAAATTCGGTACCGAGCGTTTGGCCCCCGCCCCCCTGATCGAGTAGATACCTTCGCGCGCCGCACGGTGAATTTCGTCAATAACCTTCGGCGTATAAGTCGCGGAGCCGGACGCGTCGTTTCGATCGTTCATCACATTCTCCGCCTAATAGTCGCCGGCATTATCGATGTTAAAATGGTAGAGTTTTCGGGCGGATCCGTAGCGTCGAAACTTGGCAACGTCAGCCGTCACACCCGCTTCCAACAAAAGCTTCTCGAGCTCTCCCCGGCAATCGGAAGTCATCTCTTTCTCTTCACAATCCGCACCAAGACTGGCGACGGTTCCCCCAACATAAATATCCGCTTCGTAAAGCGAATCACCTAAATCGTCGCCGACATCTCCTAGCACGACCAACCGGCCCGCTTGCGCCATGAACGCGGCCATGTGCCCAACAGACCCACAGACCACCACATCGCCGCCCTTCAAGGATATCGCGCAGCGGGCACTGGCATCGCCCTCAATCACCAGCAAACCTCCATGCGCGGTCGCGCCGGCAGATTGGCTGGCATCGCCCTTCACGCGCACGCATCCGGACATCATATTCTCCGCGACACCAGTGCCGACGTTGCCGTTTACGGTGATCCGGGCTTCCTGGTTCATACCGCCGCAGTAATACCCGGTGTGCCCTTCAATCGTGACGTCAATTGGATGGGTGAGGCCAACCGAAAGGGCATGACGACCGCCCGGGTGGAGGACCTGGAATTCTTGTTCGTTTACGACACCGCCCCGCATTTGCAGGCGCTGGTTCAGCTCCCGCACTGGGATCGAATTTAGATCGATAGTTTCCATCGGTTCAGGCTTGCCCCCAACTATAAACGGTCGCCGGTTCGGGCTCCCATACACGTGCCGCATCGACACCCGGCAATTGCGCCAAGGCCCGAAACTCGGACGCCATCGCAACCCAGTCATCCGTCTCCGCCATCACCGCCGGTTTACAGGCAATCGGATCACGCAGCACCGAAAACCCGTCACGCGTGCCGACCGCGAACGTATAGAATCCGTCGAGATCAAGTAGCGCCGCTTCCAGTGCTTCCGCAATCGTCGCCCCCTGCCCTAGGCGCCAAGTAAGATAAGCGGCGGCAACTTCGCTGTCGTTCTCCGTCTGGAACTTAAAACCCGCATGATCCCGCAACCAATCCCGCAGCCGATGGTGATTGGAAAGCGAGCCGTTATGAACAAGGCATAGATCATCGCCGGTGTTGAAGGGATGCGCCCCTTCCGTCGTAACCGCGCTTTCCGTCGCCATCCGGGTGTGGCCAATCGCATGACTGCCGCTGATTTGCGGGATGCCGAAGCGTGTTAGGACATCGGACGGCAGACCGACCTCTTTGTAAATTTCGAGATTGTTGCCCAAACTCATAACTCGAATGTTCGGCCTTTTCTCCTCTACCCAACGACGCAAGGTGGCGGACTCTATCTCGCCGCTCAAAATCGCGTGGCTCGATATGCACTCTACCAAGATGTCGACGCCTAAATCGCGGGTGGAGTCGGCAGCGACCTCCGTCCAATTAAAATTGGGATCGGGATCATACAGCGTTACTTTGGCGGACTGGGCCACTTCGTCCCGATAGATGGCAACACCAGCGCTGTCCGGACCTCGGTCCGACATTTGTTCAAGCATGGGTGAGAAATAAGCACCGAGCCGATCGCGAATTTCAGGGTTCTTAAGATAGAGGCCAACGATGCCGCACATACAAATTATCCAAAGCAATTCCGGAGGATCAACGAGCTGCATTATCTTTTGGAAATCGCCCGTTCAAAAGGTAAATATGCCCCTGACCGTTATTCGCCATCACCGCAGGGAAAATCGCACATATGACCCATGGAATGATATCGGCCCCACAGCCAGAATCCGTCGAAGCGGGTATAGAAGTCTTCAAAGCAGGCGGAAACGCCGTCGACGCGGCCATCGCCTGCGCGCTGGTGCAGACTGCGGTCGATCCGCAGATGTGCGGCATAGCCGGATTCGGCAATATTCAGCTCTATCTACCGTCTCTCGGTGTTCACACCACATTCGACTTTCACGGCCGGTCACCCCTCGCGACCAAGGCGGATATGTGGGAGCACCTGATCGAACATGAAGCGCTGGACGGATGGGGTTTCATTCTGAAGGGCCGCGTCAACGAATTCGGATACGGCGCGATCACCACGCCGCGCACTCTGGCGACCTTCGGCGAGGTGTTGTCGCGCTATGGCACCAAATCCATCGCGGAGCTAATGGAACCAGCCATCGCGTATTGTGAGGACGGCGTCACGATTCGTCCGCATATGAGCGCGTTCTGGAACATGCCGCCGGTCGCGGGCCGGGATGCCAATATTTCCATGGTGAACAAGCTACCCGCGACACGAAAGATTTACTGCGGCGAGGACGGCACCGTCCTCGGCGTCGGTGATATCCTACGCAATCCGGATATGGGTCGGATCCTGCGGCGGATCGCGGAGCACGGAATTGAAGATTTCTATCAAGGCGAAATTGCCGACAAGATCATCGCCGACATGAAGGCCAATGGCGGTCTAATCTCTCAGGAAGATCTCGCGAATTGCGCACCGGAAGAGAACGAACCGCTCTGGGGCGAGTACCGGGGGTATCGCTTCTCAACCAATCATCCGCCCGGCGGCGGCATTATGCTGATCGAGATGCTAAATATTCTCGAGAACTTCGACCTCCGGGCCATGGGGCATAATTCGCCCGAGTATATCCGCGTGGTCGCGGAGGCGATGAAGATCGCCACAATCGACAAGGACAACAGGGTCGGCGACCCGCGCTTCTACGACGTTCCAATGGATGAACTGACGTCTAAGGAATACGCGGCGCACATGGCGGAGAAGATCAAGCGCGGTGAGAAGGCCGACGTTGCGCGTCTCAATAACGGCGGTCAAGAAAGCAAGAACACCACCCAAGTCACGGTTACCGACGAGCACGGCAATTGCGCGACCATGACCCATACGCTCGGCCAACCGTCGGGCGTCGTCACCGACGGGCTCGGCTTTATGTATAACGGCGCGATGACGGTATTCGACCCCCGCCCCGGCCGCTCAGGGTCGTTGGCGCCTGGTAAGGCGCGCTTCACCGCCGTCTCGCCGACAATCGTTTTCAAAGACGACAAGCCATTTCTCGTGCTGGGCGCACCAGGGGCGACCTATATCACGATGGGCAATTTGCAGGTCATGCTCAACGTGCTGGACTTCGATATGAACGCTCAGGAAGCCGTACTGGCCCCACGCATTGCCGCCACCTCTAACAATATCGAAATCTCAAACCGTATCCTACGCTCTGCCGAACGAGACCTTCGTGCCCAGGGCTATCCCGTAGTGCGTCACCCGGTCAGCTACACTTTCGCCTGGGTTCACGCGATCCGCATTGTCGACGGCAAATGGGACGGCGGTGCCGACCCGGCGACCGATGGTATGGCAATGGCGGTCTAGGTCACAGCCCAAGCGCGTTGCATGGCCGGACGCGCATTGCAGCGTTCAATATAAGCCTCAACATTCGGCTTGTCAGACACGTCCGCACCCAAGCGCTTCGATACCGTGCACGCGTGACCGGTCATGATATCGGCGCCGGAGAATTCACCAGCGAGATACTCGCGGCCCTCCATATGCGCGTCTACCGCGCTCAACATTTGACCTAACAGTTTAGTCGCCCGCGCGACATTGCCTTCGTTGCGGCGTTCCGGTGGCAACAGGATAGTTTCCACGACGATGATGTTGACGGGCGGCATGATCATGCCTTCCGCGTAATGCAGCCATTGTAGATAAGTCGGAAACTCCGGTGCATCGACCGCCGGGCGCATCAGCCCATCGCCAAAACGCGCCAGAACATATTCAACGATGGCCCCGCTTTCGAAGATTGTCACATTGCCGTCTTCCAACGCCGGGACCCGCCCCATCGGATGCACCTTTCGATACTCGGGCGCCCGCATGGCAGGATCTCCGAGTTTGTGCATTTCCAATTCATACGGAATACCCAATTCTTCCATCAACCAAACGGCGCGAACCGAACGAGTATTGGGGGCGTGGTGTATTTTCATGGTTTTCTCGATCCTTCGAATTTGATGACTCGCAATTTATGGCGGAGGTAGTGAGCTTAAAGTATCTAGAAATATGAATCGTATAATTCATCTTGGGGCTGTCCCAGATAACTAGCCCATATTTGTTCTAACCCATTGCCTTAGCTGCGATAATTGGGCTGATGGGTCACTGTTGTTAAAACGCCACTCGCACTCCTT
>JABJCS010000722.1 GCA_018665505.1 Alphaproteobacteria bacterium | reverse complement strand
TTGGTCCGGTCGCGGGTATTTTGGCGGATCGGTTAAACCGCAAACGCCTCACACTACTTTGCCAAACGAGCAATGTGGCACTGGTACTCATCTTGGCGAGCTTCATTTCGGATGGCCATATCGATCGATATTGGCTTCTCTCTTTCGCCGTTCTCAATGGCCTGATTGCAGGCATTCAACAACCGGTTCGCATGTCGCTGACGGCAACGCTCGTCTCAAAGCCGCAAATCGCCAGAGCTGTCACTTTAATGTCGATCAACGCACATGCCGCGCGATTTGCGGGACCTCTTTTGGTCGGCCCTATCTTGGCATTCGGGGAGGCATCGCACGCCTTCCTCGCCGCCGCAGTGCTCTATGGCGTGATGATCGTTGTCTTACCTTTTCTGCGAATTGGCGACAAATCCCGCTGTTTGACCGAATGGAAAGGTTTCCGGCATGAGTTCTCAATCGGCGTGAGATTTACAACGTTGCACCCGGCGGTTGGTCCGGTCATCTGGTCGTTCTTGTTGTTGTCCGTTTTCGGCCGACCGATTTTCGAACTCCTCCCTGGCCTCGCCGATGGTATTTTCAGGGAAGGTGCGAACGGATTCTCATGGCTGGCGGGCGCGGTCGGTGCAGGCACCATTGCCGCGTGTCTTTGGATAGCGCACCGGCCCGATTCCCGCTGCACTTATGCCGCCATTATTGGACATATTCTTCTATTTGGCCTCGCCGCTTTGGCGCTCAGTGTAGCACCTAATTTTTGGACAGCCGTTGGATTTGCGACAATTGCGGCATTCACCGCCACCGCCTCAACGATCGGAACCGTGGCGGTGATACAATTATCGGTCCCCGACGATATCCGCGGCCGCGTCCTCGGAATCTATGGCGCCCTCTATAGAGCAGCTCCCGCCGTTGGTGCCATCGCGATGGGATGGATTTCGGACTATACGAGCCTACGTTGGCCGATCGCCATCGGCGCGATTATCTGCATTGTTTGGTGGCTCGTTATCCACATCGCCAAGCCGCACCTCACCGAAGCACGGGAAGCGGACGCCGATTAGCCCCAACGATCAACTATCCTACGGCAGGGCGAACTCGCCGTCGGGCGACGGTGTCCCTTGTGTGAGCACTCGGCCGGTCTCCGCCATATGCAGGAGATGCGCAAAGACCGAGCGCCCCGCCGCGCGATGCAAACGCGGATCGACCTCCGCGTACATGACTTCCACCATCGCAGGGATCGTCGTCCGTCCATCGCGGATACACTCAAGAATGGCGTCTTCCCGTCCGGCGCGATGGGCCATGAAGGCCTCCACATGGGGCTTCGGCTCGGTGATGGCAGGACCATGGGTCGGCCAATAGATTCCTTCCTCACGAGTCAGCATTTTTTTCAGAGACGACATATAATCCGCCATATTGCCGTCGGGCGGAGAGATCACCGATGTCGACCATCCCATGACATGATCGCCGCTGAAGATCGCGTTCTCCTCGCGTAGCGCGAAACAAATATGGTTCGACGTATGACCCGGCGTGTGGATGGCCTCGACGGTCCAACCGTTCCCTTCGATCACATCGCCGTCTTTAATGACATGATCGGGCACGAATTCGTAGTCGCCGCCTTCCTCCACGACCGGACCGCCCCGGTCGCCACCATGCGGGCCATAGCCGTAAGTCGGCGCGCCGGTGGATTTTTTGAATGGCGCCGCTGCCGGTGAATGATCCCGGTGTGTATGCGTGATCAAAATATGGCTGACCGTCTCGCCCTCGACCGCCTTTTCCAAGGCCGCTATATGCGCGTCGTCGAGCGGTCCCGGATCGATCACCGCCACTTCGCCGTGGCCGATAATATAGGTGCCCGTGCCATGAAACGTGAATCCACCCGGATTGTTGCAAATCACGCGGCGGATCATCGGGCTCACTTGATCGACAACGCCGTATTCAAATTCGACTTCCCGCACGAAAGGTATGGTCATTTTAGTTTCCCAAGACTGTGTCATTGTCAGGTGGTGTGAACGATAGCATGCGTCAAGCGCGGGCAGTACATCGGATGGTGCGACGCTATGTTACAGGCCACTCCCTTGCCGGTCCCGCGGGTCGCTTCAATTTTTCTGTTACCGTCTGAATTCAAATGGGAGACCAGCATGCGCCAGATGACATTTGTCGCTTTCCTTCAAGCCCAGAACTGCACAAATCTGGCCAGCTCCTGGCGCCATCCCGACTCTCGAGGCGACACCTGGTCTCCGGACTATTATCGCCATCTCGGCCGCGTGCTGGAGGAAGGTAAATTTCATCTCGGCTTCTTCGATGACCGACTCTCCATGCCGGATATGTACGGCCGAAACCACGAGCATACGGTCGAGCACGGCATACGCTGTGTGAAGATGGATCCGGTCACGGTTCTGACCGTGATGGGCATGGCGACCAGCCGCCTCGGTCTCGGCGCCACTTATTCAACCAGTTACTACGAGCCGTTCCATGTCGCGCGGGTCTTCTCCACACTGGATTTGATGACCAACGGGCGGGCTGCCTGGAACGTTGTTACCTCGTTAAATGACGGCGAAGCGCAGAACATGGGTCGTGACGGGGTGATCGCCCACGACCTTCGCTATGACCGAGCAGACGAGTTCATGGACGTCGTGCATGGCCATTGGGACGCTTGGGAGGACGACGCGATCCTCCAAGACAAGTCCACCGGTCGCTTCGCACACCCAAAAAAGGTTCATCGCCTGGATCACGATGGTGAATTTTTCAAATCTCGCGGCCCCTTCACTGTGCCGCGTTCACCGCAAGGACATCCGATGATCATCCAGGCGGGCCAGAGCGGACGCGGCAAGCAGTTCGGCGCACGTTGGGGTGATCTTATATTTCTCAATTATCCGAATATCGAAATCGGCAAAAGGGAATACGCCGCCTTCAAGGCCGACGTTGCCAAGGGTGGGCGCGATCCGGAGCACGTCAAAATCACGCCGGCGATATACACAGTCGCGGCAGCGACGAAGTCGGAGGCAGAAGACAAATACGCGCTTATCGAAAAGTTACCAACCGAGGGCGACGCATTGTCCTTGTTGTCCGAAGCGCTCAACTTCGACTTCGCGACAAAGGATATGGACGAAGCCTTCACCGATGACGAGTTGGCCGGCATCCAAGGCCTCCAGGCGATCCGAGACCGGGTCGTGCAATTGAGTGGCTCGCCGAACCCGACCGTGCGCGACTTCATCACCCATAGCCAACGCGGACGGCCGCGCGATCCTATCGTCGGCGGGCCCAAGGAAGTCGCCGATCAACTCGAAGAATGGTTCGTCGAGCGTGCGTGCGACGGCTTCGTCTTCGCGGCGAGCTATGTGCCGGGCTCCTACGAGGATATCGTCAACCACGTCGTCCCCGAACTGCAGCGCCGCGGCCTCTATCACAAGGATTATGCGGGGACCACCCTGCGCGAGAATGTTGGCGTGCCGGTGCCCCCGGTACGCGACTGGAGCGGTGCCGCTTAGCGCGCTAATATCGCGCGCAAATCGTTTCAGGGAGCAGTTACTCATGTTCACGACCCGACCCGAGCTTCTCGGCACCTTCGGCATGGTGTCCTCCACCCATTGGCTGACCTCCGCCGCCGCCATGGCGATGCTGGAGCAAGGCGGCAACGCATTCGACGCGGCGGTCGCCGGCGGCATGATGCTGCAGGTCTGTGAGCCGCACTTGAACGGTCCGGGCGGTGACATGCCGGCAATCATCCACAGCGCCAAGACCGGACAGACGCAGATTGTCTGCGGCCAGGGCGGGGCCCCGGCGGGCGCGACCATCGATCATTATAAGAGCGAGGGATTGAACCTGATCCCCGGCACCGGAATGCTGGCGACAGTCATTCCTGGAGCCTTCGACGCCTGGATGATCATGTTGCGCGATCACGGCACCAAGAAAATTGAGGACGTGTTCGAAATCGCCATCGGCTATGCCGAGAACGGTGTGCCGGTGGTGCCGCGTTGGACGGATACCGTGGCGACCGTCGCTGAATTGTTCCGCGACGAATGGCCGACCTCCACCGAGCAATGGCTGGTCAATGGCGCTCCGCCAAAGCCCGGCAGCATTTACGCCAACAAGCCGCTCGCACGCACCTGGCGTCGCCTGCTCGACGAGGCCAAAGCGGCTGGCGGAGACCGGGTGACGCAAATCGACGCAGCCCGGATCGCCTGGCATCAAGGGTTCGTTGCCGAGGAGATCGACAAGTTCTGCCGGGAAACCGAAGTCATGGATGTCTCCGGAGAGCGTCACAAAGCGGTGCTGACCGGCGAGGATATGGCCCGCTGGCGCGCCAGTTACGACACACCCGCCACATATGATTTCAACGGCTACACCGTCGTGAAACCCGGTGTGTGGTCGCAAGGCCCGGCCCACTTGCAAGCCTTGGCCTTGTTGAAGGGGTTTGACCTCGCCTCAATGGATCCAACCGGCACGGAATTCGTCCACACGGTCACGGAAGCGATCAAGCTGGCCTTTGCCGACCGCGACGCCTTCTACGGCGATCCGGATTTCGTCGACGTCCCGCTCGAACAGCTCCTCTCCGACGCCTATAACGACGAGCGCCGCAAATTGATCGGCAACGACGCTTCGATGGAATTGCGCCACGGTCGGATCGACGGCTTCGGCTGCGATGTCGACTACCAAGCCGCCATCAACCGCTCGGCCGGGATCGGTGTCCCGCAAGGGGGCAAGGGGGCCGCCGGTGCGGGCGAACCCACGGTAGGCGCACTCGGCCAGGTAAAAGGCGACACGTGCCACATCGACGTCGTCGACAAGGAAGGCAACATGGTTGCCTGCATGCCGTCCGGCGGTTGGCTGCAATCCTCGCCGACCATCCCGGCCTTGGGCTTCCAGCTGAACTCGCGCGCGCAAATGTTCTGGCTCGACGAAGGTCAGCCGATGAGCCTGGAGCCCGGCAAGCGTCCGCGCACCACCTTATCACCGACCATGGCGCTCCGCGACGGCAAGCCCGCCGTCGCCTTCGGAACGCCCGGCGGCGACCAACAAGATCAATGGCAAAGTATCTTCTTCCTGCGCCACGCGGTCTACGGTCGGAACTTACAGGAGGCCATCGACACGCCATCCTTCCATTCCGAGCATTTCGTCAGCTCTTTCTATCCACGTGGCGCGCAACCGGGACGTCTGGTCGTCGAAGGCCGCACACCACAAGAAACCGTGGACGGGTTGCGCAAGCGCGGCCACAAGGTCGAGGTCGGCGAACTCTGGTCCGAAGGCCGGCTATGCGCAGTCGGTAAAGACGGTGAGATTCTGAAGGCCGGTTCCAACGCCCGCGGTATGCAGGGCTACGCGGCGGGGCGGTGATGAACGACATTTTCTATCAAGGCTTCAACCAAGCAGACTTGGAGAAGGCCTACGACAATCGCGGCCATGTGCCTGACTGCGAAGGCATGTTCGCCAGCTGGGACCAGCGCAGCCGCGACTATCGCGCCCGTGCGAATTCCCGCCTGGATGTCTCCTACGGCCCGAGCGATCTCGAAGCGCTCGATATATTCATTCCGGAGAATCCGAGCGGCGCGGTGCATGCCTTCATTCATGGCGGCTATTGGCGGGCCTTGGACAAAGCGGATTTCAGCTACGTCTGTGAGCCCCTGGTTGACGCGGGTGCCATCGTCGCTTCGGTAAATTACGGACTGTGTCCGGCGGTCACCGTCGAGGCCATCGTCGAACAGACCCGAGAAGCGACGGCCTGGCTCTATCGCAATGCCGCGGATTTAGGCGGCGACCCCACGAAGCTGCATCTTTCCGGCCATTCTGCCGGTGCACATCTCGCGGTCATGATGATGGCAACGGATTGGAAAGCCTTCGGATCGGATTTACCGGCCGATCCGATCAAGAGTGTCACGGCGATCAGCGGCGTCTACGATCTCGACCCGATCCCGCACTTGTCGACGAACGCCGATATCCGGCTCGACGCGGCGATGGCGCGAAATCTCAGTCCGATGTTCATGACGCCCGTCGTCGACGTGCCGCTCAGTGTCATTGTCGGCCTCGGTGAGCTGGACGAATTCGTCCGGCAATCGAAAGAATTCGCGGCTGATTGGTCGAGCAAACTTTCGAATGTCGAGTATACCGAATTGCCGGGGCTCAACCACTTCACCATCGTCGATACGATGGACAGGGCTGACGATCCGATCACGGCACGGATGATCGACTACATGGTGTGATGTTGCCACTTGGAAGGAGATTGGGACGATGAAATTATGGAGCGCCGAGGTAGCGCCGAACCCGCGCCGGGTCGTTATCTATCTGATGGAAAAAGGTATCGAGATCGAAACCGAGAATATCAATCTTGGCGAGAAGGCAAATTTCGCGCCCGCGTTCGTCGCCAAGAACCCGCTCGCACGGGTACCAGTTTTGGAGTTCGACGACGGTACCTGTCTTGCCGAATCGAAGGCAATCTGCCGCTATTTCGAGGAAACCCATCCTGAACCGCCACTCATAGGCGCAGATGCCCGCGAGCGGGCCCTCGTCGAGATGTGGGACCGGCGCATGGAATCCGAGCTGATGGGCAACATGACCGGCACCTTCCGCCACAGCCACCCTTATTGGAAAGGACGCATCGAGCAGGTGCCCGCCTTCGGCGACCTCTGCAGACGCAACGCCGAAGAACGCATGACTTGGCTCAACGGTGAGCTGGCAAGCCGCGACTACATCGCCGGCGAGACCTTCACTATTGCTGATATTACCGCCATCTGCGCTTTTGGCATCGGCCGTGTGGCGAAGATTCGCATCCCTGATGAACTGGCACACCTGACGGAATGGCACGACCGGATGTCGGCCCGCGACAGCGTCATCGCAACGGGCCCGAAGCCGAAGGGCTGAGGCGAGCCGCAATATAGAAACAATTCGGTACGGGTCACTTAACGCCGTAACACAGACATCTCTGCCTTAAGTGAGCCGTCCCGAATTCTCCGGATACCGGAAGAGCCGAGGCCCTGCCGAGCTGCGTCACAGCGACGATGCGTAGAAAACCCCAACCGCCTCTTGCCGAACAAATGAGCACTCTCTAACCTGAATCCTGAGGGGCTGGCGCGCTTGCTCAGGCGCCCGTCGTCTTGCCTGACTGCTTGCCGACAGCGAAGAGAAGGAAAACGGTATGACCGCGACTGTCTCGCAAGCTTATCTGCCTAACTCCGGCAGCGCCTATACCCGCCGCTATAACGATGTCCGGGCCCGGAGCGAGAGCCTCGCGGCACCGCTCTCGCCGGAAGACCAGCAAGTGCAGTCGATGCCGGACGCGAGCCCGACCAAATGGCATCTGGGACACACTACCTAGTTCTTCGAAACGTTCATTCTCCGCGCTCATCATGCGGACTACCGCGTCTTCGATCCCTCGTTCGGCTACCTGTATAATTCCTACTACGAGGCCGTGGGCCCCCGTCAGCTCCGCGCCGAACGCGGCCTGATCACGCGCCCCACGCTCGACGAAGTGCTCGCCTACCGGGCGCATGTCGATGCCGCGATGGCGGATTTCTTCGACGCCGCGACCGCCGAAACGCTCGAGAATATGCGCAACTTGCTGGAACTCGGCCTGCACCACGAGCAGCAGCATCAGGAACTGATCCTGATGGACATCAAACACGCCTTTTCGCGCAACCCGTTCGGGCCGAGCTACCGCAGGAAGGAGCCGGCCCCGGTGTTCAACACCCATGCGCTGCGATGGTTCGAGGTGCCGGGCGGCATCCACCGCATCGGCCACGGGGAAGACGGCCATTTCGCCTTCGACAACGAGCAATCCGCGCACGACGTGATACTAGGCGATTTCGCGCTCGCGTCGCGCTGCGTGACCAATGGGGAATTTCTCGAATTCATCGAAGACGGCGGCTACAAGTGCCCTGAATTCTGGCATGCGGACGGCTGGGCGCTGATCAACGAGGAACGCTGGCGGACACCGCTCTACTGGCAGCCGGATGAGGACGGCGGCTGGGCCGAGTTCACGTTCGGGGGTCTCAGCACGCTCTATCACGACGCGCCGGTCTGCCACATCAGCTTCTTTGAGGCGGCAGCCTATGCCGCCTGGGCCGGAAAGCGCCTGCCGACGGAAGCCGAGTGGGAGGCCTCGGCCCGGCATTTCGACGTCGCCCATCGTCCGGGTGCGGGCGCCAATCAGATGGCGTCGGGATACCTGCGCCCCATTCCGGCCGGTGAGGCTGATCCAAAAGCCCCGCAGGGGATGCTCGGCGATGTCTGGGAGTGGACCGAAAGCGCCTATTCGCCTTATCCCGGATTCGAGACGGAATCGGGGGCGGTCGGCGAGTATAACGGCAAGTTCATGATCAATCAGATGGTGCTGCGCGGCGCCAGCTGCGCCACCGCGCCCGGCCACGCGCGCATCACCTACCGCAATTTCTTCTACCCCCATCAGCGCTGGGCCTTCGCCGGATTCCGCCTCGCCGCGTGAGGGGATATCGAACCGGCGAAGCCTGTCGACATCCCGACTTGAACCAGCGGTAGATTCGAACAGCTCATTAATCATGCGACGCAGCTACACCGCGTCCACACAAAACACGGGCCGACCGAGAAGGAGACAATCATGCCGATTTACGAGAACGGCGACGTCCGCATCCGCTACGAAGAGGCCGGAAGCGGCTTTCCGCTGCTGGTGACGCCGGGCGGCGGCCTCAATTCCCGGCTCAGTTACTGGCCCAACTCCGTCATCAATGCGATGGAGGAGTTCAAGGGCGACTTCCGTTGCATCACCATGGATCAGCGCAATGCCAATGGCGGCGAGAGCACAGGGCCGTTGGCCATCGACGATCCGTGGGGCGGCTTCGCCGCGGATCAACTGGGACTGATGGATCACCTAGGCATCGGGGAATTCGCTTTCATGGGTTTTTGCATCAGCGGCTGCTTCGCCGGCAAGCTGCTCGAGCAAGCACCAGACCGGGTTCGCGCTGCGGTCTTTTGCCAGACCGTCGGGCATTACGAGGAAGACCACGACGTCATGTACCGCTCCGGTAAAGAAATTTGGGCGCCGGAACTGCTCCCAGGACGGCCCGACCTGACCCAGGACATGGTCGACCAATACCTGCATAAACTCTACCGGGTGAACCCCGACTTTCTCTACAGCGTCTCACGCGACTTCATGCGCAATTGCGAGACACCGATCCTGGTGCTGCCGGACAACACGCCGGCCCATCCGCATCAGGCCTCGGTCGACGTCGCCTCGCTGGCGCCAAACGCGGAGATCACGGTCTTCCCGTGGAAAGAACCGCCCGAGCTGAAAGCGCGCACGATCAACCGGGTACGCACTTTTCTGAAGACCCATTGCGGCGACTAATTCAAACCAAACCAGTTCTATTCAATTGCAACCTCCGGAGAGGATATCCCGGGGCCCGCGTTCAATCACCGGCGATCTCGCCGGCGACGCCCGCGTGATCGCCACAGGCCCGAAATCGAAATAGCGGTGAGGC
>JABJCS010000090.1 GCA_018665505.1 Alphaproteobacteria bacterium | reverse complement strand
TCTCCTTCGGTAACCACCAACATATCGATGACGCGGCGCGCGTGCATATTGCCGACAGTATCGACAGCTTCATGAAGGCGAACTGATGGGCAAACAGCGCGCTCTTATCACAGGTATCACCGGCATGGTTGGCTCGCATCTTGCCGAGTATTTGATCGAACATACCAATTGGGAAGTCGACGGCATGTGCCGCTGGCGCAGCCCACTCAACAATCTTGAGACCCTGGTGCCGCGCATCAATGCCGGTGACCGAGTTCGGCTGCTCTATGGCGATATCCGGGACACGCTCGCGGTGCAAGACGTCGTGCGGAAATCCATGCCTGATTACGTTTTTCATCTCGCGGCCCAAAGCTACCCACGCACCAGTTTCGAGAGCCCACTCGATACCTTAGACACCAACATTCAAGGCACCACTCGACTGCTCGATGCGCTTCGCGTCACGACACCAAATGCAGTGATCCATGTTTGCGCGTCTTCGGAAGTCTTCGGACGCGTGCCAAAGGATAAAATTCCCATCGATGAGGAATGTGGATTTCATCCCGCTTCCCCCTACGCTATCAGCAAGGTCGGTACGGACCTGATCGGCCGCTACTATGCCGAGGCTTTCGACATGACGGTGATGACAACCCGCATGTTCACGCATACCGGACCGCGACGCGGTGACGTCTTCGCGGAATCAACTTTCGCCAAACAGATCGCTCTGATAGAGGCGGAAATGATCCCGCCGGTTCTTAAAGTCGGAAATTTGGACTCACTGCGCACCATCGCGGATGTCCGGGACGCAGTGCGCGCCTATTACATGCTCGTCACGGTGAATCCAATGGCGGGCGCTTATTACAATATCGGCGGCGACCATAGCTGCACTGTCGGCGATATCCTGAACACCTTGCTTTCTTATTCAGCGGTGAAGGATGCGATCAGCATTGAGACAGACCCGGATCGGATACGCCCGGTCGATGCCGATCTGCAGGTCCCAGACACCAGAAAATTTACAGACCATACCGGGTGGGCTGCGGAAATCCCGTTCGAGAAAACCATGCGTGACCTCTTGGATTATTGGCGCGCGCGGGTTGCGACTGAGGGCAATAGATTTTTGACACGCTAGATTGCGCGAACCGAGGCAGAATGAGTTACTTCAGCGGAAAGAATATCTTGGTGACTGGTGGCACGGGCCTCATTGGCCGTCCACTGGTGACCCGCCTTCGCGAGGCGGGTGCACACCTTCGGGTAGTCTCCCTCGACGACCCCAGCCGGGCCCCGGACGGCGTCGAGTTCGTGCGCGCGGATCTTCGCGAGTTTTCGAATTGCGTTGAAGCAGCAAAAGGAATGGATGTCGTCTTCAATTTGGCCGGTGTGAAAGGCTCACCGGCAATGGCCAGCGAGCGTCCGGCGAGTTTCCTCGTCCCCACCGTGACTTTTTCTTACAACATGATGGAAGCCGCCCGCCGCGAGGGCGTCGAACGCTATCTCTATACAAGCTCAGTTGGCGTCTATGCGCCGGCGGAGCATTTCCGCGAAGACGATGTTTGGAAAACTTTTCCCTCTCCAAACGACCGATTTGCCGGATGGGCAAAACGCATGGGCGAGTTGCAAGCGGAAGCTTATCGCATCGAATACGGATGGGATAAAATCTCCATCGTGCGCCCCGCCAATGTCTATGGCCCTTTCGATAATTTCGATCCGGCCAATGCGATGGTCATTCCCTCATTGATCCACAGGGCAATGGGCGGTGAATCCCCATTGACGGTTTGGGGCGACGGATCGCCGGTGCGGGATTTCATTCATGCCAAGGATGTCGCCCGCGGCATGATGTTGATGGTAGAGAATGGTGTTAACGAGCCCGTCAATCTGGGCAGCGGCCAAGGCTTCTCAATTCGCCAGATCGCGGAGGCCGTGGTCGCGAACCTAGCGACCCCTACTGAGATTGTTTGGGATACGACAAAGCCGGCCGGTGATAGAATTCGCCTCATGGACACAGCACGCGCATCCAACCACGGTTTTGCACCGGAGGTCTCCCTCGCGAAAGGTATCGCGGAAACCATGGCATGGTATGCGGAAAACGGAGATCTCGCCGATAAACGCTATAACGCCTTCACCGAAGATAACTTGAGACCCGATGACTAAGCGAGTACTTGTCACCGGAACGGACAGCGGCCTCGGTTCCACCCTTCTCGAAACCTTGGGCTCCGAATCTCTGACAAGAGGGATCGATCCAAGTGAGCGTTGGGATGATGCGCCGTACGATGCGATCATCCATTGCGCGATCGATCTTACTGATGATCGATCAAACCCATCGCCCTTCGACCCTGCCTCTCGGAACGTTGCGTTATTGCAAAACGTGTTACGCATTCCGCATCGGATGTTCATCCATATCTCGTCGGTCGACGTATACCCCGAAAGCGATAGCCCTAAACGAGAAGACACCGCCTTAGGCACAATTCCCAAAGACAATTCTTATCGAGCGGTAAAGTTGGCCTGCGAAGCCGCATTGACCGCCAGCGATAGACCACATCTAATCTTGCGCCCGACCGCTTTGCTCGGCCCGACGGCTCGCCCGAACAGTCTCATCCGAATGATCCGCGATCCCGGATGCCAACTTACCCTCAACCCGGCATCTACATTCAATTATGTCCTCCATAGGCAAGTTGGTGACTTCATCCAAACCGCCCTTCGCGATGGGCTCTCGGGTGTTTATAATCTGGCTGCAAGCGGAAATCTGCGGCTCGATGAAGTTGCGGAGATCGTCGGAGCCATCCCCGGCTATGGCGGTTTTATGTATTGTGTGGGCGAGATCGATAATGCGAAAGCAAAAGCTCTCCATCCGAGTTTCGCAATGAATAGCGCACAGGTCGTCACCGCCTTCATGAAGGAGTTCGCATGACGCATCGACAAAGAGTTCTCGTCTGCGGCGCTACTGGGTTTATCGGGCGGAATACCGTCGAACATCTTTCGCGGCGTACAGATATTGACCTCGTCGCCGTTGAACACGAGAAACCGGAATTCGACTGCCCAAACGTCGAATGGATCACAGCCGACCTGACCAGACAGGAAGACGTGGCGCGTGCGCTACACAACATCGATATCGTCATTCAAGCGGCCGCGACCACGTCCGGTGCCGGGGATATCGTCAATCGTCCCTATATCCACACCGCCGATAACGCTGTGATGAACTCGCATATCTTCCGATCAGCCTATGATCAGAACGTCGGCCAGGTGGTGTTTTTCAGTTGCACCGTGATGTATCCGAGCAGTGAGATCGCGTTACGGGAAGAAGACTTCACCGGAGAAATCGCCCCGCACTATTTTGGGGTCGGCTGGACCAAGGTCTATCTAGAGAAGATGGCCGAATTCTATGCCGACCTTGGGCGGACAAAATACACGGTGCTGCGTCATTCCAATATTTACGGCCCGCACGACAAGTTTGACCTAGAACGCTCGCATATGTTCGGCGCGACAGTGACGAAGGTCATGACCGCACAAGACGGCCCCATCGTCGTGTGGGGTGAGGGTGAAGAGGCACGGGATTTGTTGTATGTCGACGATCTCATCGACTGCGTTGAAAGAGCAATGGAACGACAAGACGAGCCCTTCGGCTTGTACAACATCGGCTACGGTGAAGCTTTTCCAGTTAAAGAAGTTGTGAGTCGGATCATCGCCGCTTCGGGCAAAGAATTAGAAATGGAATTCGATCGCAGCAAGCCGACATTGAAGACGTCGCTCTTCCTAGATTGCAGCCGCGCACAAGCTGCGTTGGAATGGCGTCCTACAACCGATTTCAATGACGGCGTTAAGACGACGCTGGAATGGTATCGAGCGAGCGATCTGATCTAGGAAGATCACGTGAACAGAACCAATATATTCGCCGTCGCTTGGGACAAACCGTTCATCGATAAATTCGCCGACTATACGATCCCGGGCTTAATCAGCTCGAACAATTTGCAGTTTCTGGCCGAGACCCGACCATTGCGGTTTCTTCTTTATACGGACAGAGCGTCTTACACTTATTTCCTGGAGCGCACCCAACCCCTTGAAGAATTTGGTGAGCGTTGCGTGTATCTCTTTGAAGACACAAGTGTCGATGGCCGGACCATAGCGGATCATGCATCGGCATTTGCCGGCTCCGCGTACAAACATGAAATCGACCGAAATACGCAATTCCACGCCATTGATCGAACGTTGGAGTCAGGCGATGACGAAACTTTGTTCATTATAAATCAAGATCTCATGATCACGAACGGTAGTTTATCCTACGCGCAATACAAACTTGATGAAGGTGCGGAAGCGGTTCTTATCCCTTTGCTGAGGCTTTCCTTCGAGGCATCGAATGAAGTATTACGACTGCTTACGGTAGGCAATCTTAAAGCCGAAGATCTTTGTCGGCATTTACCATCAATCCTGCATCCTGTTTCTCGGCGTTCGTTCGCCGATTCTTCAGAATTTATCAATTACCCCTCCACTATCATTTGGCCGAGTGGAAATTCCGGCTGGATCGCGCGAGCTTTCTTTCCCTATACGCTTGCCTTGCGGCCCCGTGAAAATTATCACCGCTTCGATAGCACCATCGATTATGACTATGCGCTCAATTTAGCAACATCACCAGACCGAATCGTCATTCCTCAACATTCAGGCGAAGCATTCGTCGCCAAGATCACGACAGAGTCTTATTTGAAGATTGAGCCGGAGCCCAACCGCTTCGAGCTCAATTCCCTGGCTCACTTCATTCTGGCTGAAACCAATCAAGCGCACCGACAATTCATCAATAAGCCTTACCGAATTATCAATGATAAATCCGTCGATCCAATCTCATCCGGCTGGACAGAAACCGAAAGGCGTTCAATGGCCGCGCTAAATGCGGTTTACGCCTTCTTGGATATCCTTCGAGATCAGCTTCCAAAAGATTCACATCAGGCACGCACGGCCATTCGGTCGCATTTTGGCGACCTTTCGGAATACCTTTCACCCATGCGACGCCAACAATCGAAAGACACAGCTTAATGAAGCAAGCGGTTATACTGGCCGGCGGTCTCGGTACCCGATTGGGCGAACTCACTGCGTTAACGCCGAAACCCTTGTTAGAAGTCGGCGGTCGCCCTTTTCTCAACTATCTAATCGACCATCTGGCCCGTCACGGCACCCAACATATTATTCTACTGGTCGGACCTCACGCGCATCATTTCCGCAATTTCGAAGCGGAATTCGACCCAAAACACATCCGCTTTGATATCGTGTCCGATGTGCCCGCAGCCGGAACTGGTGGTGCACTCCGCTTTGCGTCTTCTCTTCTTGCCGATCAGTTTTTGTTGCTGAATGGCGATTCGTATTTCGACTTTAATTTGCTCGACCTTGCATCGCCTGATTGGACGGATGACATCGCTGCCCGCATCGCTTTACGCCGAGTCAGTGATTCGGCTCGTTACGGAAGCGTCGCTCTTGAGGACGGGAGAGTGACACAATTCGGCGAGAAATCGGGAAGCGGTGACGGCCTTATCAACGGCGGCGTTTATTGGCTCCGTAAATCTCTACTCGATCAAGATGCCAGTGGGTCGATCTCAATCGAGAATGATATTTTCCCAAAAGCTGCCGCGGAAGGACGAGTGGGCGGCGCCGTCTATGACGGAGCCTTTATCGATATCGGTATCCCTGAGGATTTGCAGCGCGCGCAATCACTGCTGCCTCAATGGCAACGACGACCGGCCGCCTTTCTCGACCGCGATGGAATCGTCAACCATGACACCGGATACGTATGGCATCCCGACAATTACAAATGGTTGGAAGGGTCCGATCGAGCTATCAAACGCTTAAATGATCTCGGCTACTATGTCTTCATTGTCACAAATCAGGCGGGTGTCGCCAGAGGTCTTTACAAGACAGAGGATATCGAACGCCTACACGCCTATATCAATAAGACATTGATGGCGCGGGGTGCCCATATCGATGCCTTTTACTACTGCCCACATCATCCGGATTTCGGCGATGGCGAATACCGGCAAAACTGCGCCTGCCGAAAACCGAACCCTGGAATGATGCTACGGGCCATGAACGAATGGCCAGTCGATCTGTCCCGCAGTTTTATGATCGGCGATAAGGATACAGACATGCAGGCGGCGGAAGCGGCCGGCATTCCCGCTCGTCGGTTGTTTCTCAGCGGGAGTATTGAATCCGCGATGCAGGAAGTCGCACCAGCCTGGAAATAGCGACTATCGCTTGACCCTACAGTTGCCGTAGGGCTTAAAAATGTCGGCAATTGCGTTTTTTAAGGTCGGCACCAACAAAATGACGCTCCACACAAATAGCGAACCAGCGACAGACCCCGTCTGCGGGATGACCGTCGATCCGGCACAAACGCCTCCGCCGGAGAGCCGAAATCACGAAGGTGAGCGTTATTATTTCTGCTGCACCGGATGCGCCGAAAAGTTCATCGCCGATCCAAGCAAATTTCTGAATGAAGGGCCGATGGCGCCCCCTACCCGGAGCGTACAACACACCACCGGTTATATCTGTCCGATGGATCCGGAAGTCTGGAGCGAAGGCCCCGATGCCTGTCCGATCTGCGGCATGGCGTTGGAGCCCGCAAACCCGTTGGAAGTCAGCGACGAAAACCCGGAGCTCGACGACATGCGACAACGCTTCTGGGTCGCCGCTATCTTCACCGCACCGGTCTTTGCCATTGCGATGTCCGAACATGTCCCCGGTCTCGGCGCCATCATGAGCGCAGAATGGAGCGGTTGGCTGCAATTCGTCTTATCGACACCAGTCGTCCTCTGGGCCGGACTCCCCTTTTTCGAACGCGGCTGGCGATCGATCTCGCCCTGGCACCCGAACATGTTCACACTGATCGCACTTGGCACCGGTGCCGCCTATCTCTTCAGTCTCCTTGCTCTCCTCGCCCCAGGCATGTTTCCCACTGGATTTCAGGGTGAAGACGGCGCCCTCGATCTCTACTTCGAGGCAGCAGCTGTCATCATCACTCTGGTTCTACTGGGTCAGATCCTGGAACTGGGAGCGCGCGGCCGCACAGGCGAAGCGTTGCGTCTCCTGCTTGATCTCGCACCAAAAACAGCACGGCGCATTGTCGAGGGAAAACCAGACGAAGATATCCCTCTCGAAAACATCTATGCGGGTGACATATTGCGCGTGCTTCCCGGTGAGAGCATTCCGACGGACGGTGTGATATCCACAGGTGCCAGCGCCGTCGACGAATCCATGGTCACAGGAGAGCCCATCCCGGTTGAAAAGACACCGGGAGACCTTGTCGTCGGTGGCACTCTCAATGGCCTCGGTACATTCACCATGCGCGCGGATGCTGTCGGCGGTGACACGGTACTCGCTCGTATCGCGACAATGGTCTCCGAAGCACAGAGAAGCCGAGCCCCAATCCAGCGGGTCGCCGACAAGGTCGCGGGTTTCTTCGTTCCGACCGTCGCATTGTCGGCATTAGCGGCTTTTCTAGCTTGGAGCATCTGGGGCCCATCCCCTGCCCTCGCGCACGGCTTGATCGCAGCGGTCTCAGTCCTGATCATTGCCTGCCCCTGCGCATTGGGATTGGCGACGCCGATGTCGATCATGGTCGGCATGGGTCGCGGTGCTAAAGCCGGTGTATTAATTCGCGATGCGGAGGTCCTCGAACGTCTAGGAGAGGCGGATACGATTGTCCTCGATAAAACCGGCACCGTGACTGAGGGCAAACCGAGCGTCACTGATATCCTCCCGCAAAACGGTATTTCGGAAAAGGAGTTATTGGAATTGGCTGTCTCACTCGAAGCGACCAGCGAACATCCTCTTGCCAACGCTATTATCGACGATGCAGCCAAACGCGGGATCACACCCATCGCTCTCGAAGAATTCAAATCCGTCACTGGACTCGGTGTCCAGGGTCGTAAAGATTCGGAAACCTATATACTGGGCAACGCAGAATTCATGCGACGTGAAGGGATCGAGACGACCGACGTCGAAGAACAGAGCGCGAAACTTCGCAGCGCTGGTGCCACGGTTGTCTACTGCGCGATCAACGACTCGTTGATCGGTATCCTTTCGATTACCGACCCGGTTAAAGAGAACGCTGATACAACGCTACAGGCGTTAAAGGCCTTCGGAATGCACACCGTGCTCCTTACCGGAGACGCGCGGGCAACGGCAGAAGCGGTCGCCTCGAGCCTTGCCATCGACATGATTGAGGCTGACGCGTCGCCCGAAGATAAGCTCGCCACCATCAAACGTCTGCGACAGGAAGGGCGAGTTGTCGCCATGGTCGGTGACGGTATTAACGACGCACCGGCTCTCGCGGAAGCGGATATCGGCATCGCAATGGGAACCGGCACAGATATCGCCATGGAGAGCGCTGACGTCACCCTGGTTGGCGGCAACTTAGAAGCCCTTCTGCGCGCCCGCCGTCTTAGCGTAATGACAATGCGGAATATACGGCAGAACCTATTTCTCGCATTCGTCTATAACGCAGTTGGCGTCCCGATCGCCGCTGGCGTTCTCTACCCCTTCTTCGGTCTGCTATTGAGCCCGATGATTGCCGCCGCCGCGATGAGCTTGAGTTCGGTTTCCGTCATTACCAATGCGCTCCGTTTGCGTAGCGCAAAAATATAGGAGAGCGCCATGAATGTAGGAAAGGCTGCTGAACTTTCGGGCCTCCCGGTCCGCACCATGCATTACTACGAAGAAATCGAGCTGGTGGTGCCGGAGCGTCGCGGTAACGGCTACCGAGATTACAGCGATGCCGACGTGCACAAACTATGTTTCTTGCATCGCGCACGGGGCCTTGGCTTTAGTGTCGAGGAATGTCGAGCACTCCTCACCCTTTATCAAGACCGCAATCGCGCCAGTGCCGACGTAAAATCAATCGCCAGAACGCATCTCGAACGGATCGAATTAAAGATCGAGGAACTTCAATCGATGCATAAGACGCTCGGGCATTTAATTCATTGTTGCGACGGGGACGATAGACCGGATTGCCCGATCCTCGATGACCTTGCGGGCCTTCCCGCTCACCAAAATGAGAATGCCGCATGAACTCTTATCTAAAATTTACAATCGCCACACTTTGGAGCACTCTCGTGGTACCCGCCGCCATGGCCGTAGAGTTAAAACCGGACGACAAAGCGGTCGTCACTCAGGGAAAATTAATCTATCGGAGCCAATG
>JABJCS010000721.1 GCA_018665505.1 Alphaproteobacteria bacterium | reverse complement strand
CGTCATGTGCATGACACCGTCGAGCGCTTGATGCGCGATGAAACCATGTCCCGGGACCTTGTCTTAAGCATCTTTGGCGGTTTTCTCGAATCTTACCGGATGCATATTCGCCTCGAGGAGGACAATCTTTTCCCCGAAGCCTTGCGGTTATCGAGTGATGGCGATTGGGAACAGGTGGCGTGGAACCTCGTGCAACGGGCCAATCCGTTGCACGATTCGACCGAGCAACGCTTCGCGACCCTGCGGCACGGCATTCTCTGGGTCTTTCCCGACCCCGGCGCGGCGTAATTGTTTGTTGTAGTTTTCAAATTCGGATGCGCTCGTATAGTACTGCGGCACGGCAACAGCATTTGGAAACCGCTATGACCCAATCAGCGCCTAACCCGGCGGATCACGCTTCCATCAAGGCATGGTTCGACACCTGGAGCGGCTATGTCGCCGCCGTCGATTTCGATTCTGCCCGGCCCATGTTCGAGGAAGATGTCGTCGGATTCGGAACCTGGATGGATACGGTTGAAGGACTCGATAACTTGATGGAAAAGCAATGGAAAAGCATTTGGCCGACCATTCGCGACTTCGAATTCCTGACCGACACGTTGCAGGTGCGGGTCTCGCCGGACCGCTTGTTCGCCGTCGCCGTACTGGTGTGGAAGTCGACCGGGTTTCATGAAAACGGTGACGCTTATCCGCGCCCGGGCCGGGTCACCGCGGGGTTGCGGCGCGACAGCGTGGACGCGCCGTGGAAGGGGATTCACACCCACTTGTCGCTCAATCGGGACGTCCCGCAGAAATCTTACGGCGCGCCGTCCTGATTAAAGGCCAAAGCTTCTTATGATCAAACGGCTTTACGACCGGGTCATCGACCTGGCGGCACATCCGCAGGCGATATGGTGGCTGGCACTGGTCTCATTCGCCGAAAGTTCGGTATTTCCGATTCCGCCGGACGTGATGATCGTGCCCATGGTGCTCTCGGATCGGGCGGCGGCGTGGCGGATCGCAGCGGTGTGTACGGTCACCTCCGTCCTCGGTGGATTGGCGGGCTATGCCATCGGCTATTTCCTCTATGATACGGTCGGGACCCAGATCGTGGAATTTTACGGCTATGGCGCGAAGTTCGAGAATTTTCGCGGCACCTATGCCGAATACGGCGCTTGGATCGTCGCGATGGCGGGGCTGACGCCATTTCCCTATAAGGTCATTACCATCGCCAGCGGTGTGTTTGCTCTCGATCCGATCGTCTTCGTCGTGGCCTCTGTGTTAAGTCGTGGCCTGCGGTTCTTTATCGAGGCCGCGCTGCTTTGGAAATTCGGCCCGCCGATCCGCGAATTTATCGAGAAACGACTGGAAATACTGACCGTCGTCTTTGTTGTTCTGCTGTTCGCGGGCTTCGGGTTGATCAAACTATTGTAACGTCGCCGCACGTGGTTAAATGCCGAACATGAGTATTGCACTTCAATGGGCCGAAAGGCTGGACCCGACCCGCATCGCGCTGTTGCAAGCGATCCTCGGCGGCGCGGTCTTAGGCTCAGCCTATGGATTTCAGTATCTCGGCGGTTTACAGCCTTGTGCCCTTTGCCTGTATCAGCGCTGGCCGTGGTGGATTGCTATCGGTTTCGGGCTGGTCGCTGTGTTGCTGCGGGATAATCCCGGCATACAAAAAGCTGTTGTCGCGTTGGCTTCACTCGCGATCCTCGCGGGTGCGGGTGTCGCCGGATTTCATGTCGGCGTCGAGCAACAATGGTGGCCGGGTTTGGCGTCCTGCGGTGGGGTGAGCGACATGCCGATGACGGTCGAAGCGCTGAAACAGCAGATCATGAACGCGCCGGTGGTGCGTTGCGACGAGGTCGCGTGGTCGCTGATGGGAATCTCCATGGCGGGCTATAATATGTTGCTGTCCTTGGCGCTCGGCCTTGGCGGACTGGTCTTGCTGTGGCGGCGCGGGACAGATGGCGATGCAGCGTAAGGCGGGCCCTCTCTACCTGCCGGGCGATCCGGTGCCGGCGGTCGAGGCGATGATCCGCGTCGACCATGCGGGCGAGTACGGCGCTGTGCGAATCTATGAAGGCCAGCTCGCGGTCTTGCCGCCGGGGCCCGCGCGCGACGCCGTCGCGGAGATGGCGGCGCAGGAGCAGCGCCATTTGGAGACGTTCGAGAAACTCATTGTCGAGCGCCACGTTCGACCGACAATCTTGTCGCCGCTTTGGCGCGTCGCCGGTTTCGCGCTCGGTGCGGCGACGGCGCGGATGGGGCCGCGTGCAGCGATGGCGTGCACCGTCGCGGTTGAGGAAGTAATTGATGAGCATTACCGGGAACAAGCGGAGCGCTTGGGTACAGCGGAATCGAGTTTAAAAACCACGATCGAAGAATTCCGCGTGGAAGAGCTGGAACACCGCGATACCGCGCTTGAGCACGAGGCGGAACGCGCCGTCGGCTATCCGGTATTGTCGGCTTTGGTGAAGGCGGGCTCGCGCGCGGCGATCTGGCTGTCCACGCGGATCTGACATAAGGGGTCAGTTCGCTTCCAGCTCCGTATCCCAATAGAGATAATCCCGCCAACTGTCGTGTAGGAAGTTGGGCGGAAACTGTCGGCCGTTCTCCTGCATGCGCCAAATGGACGGTTGCTCGGGCTTGCGCTTTGGCACCATGCCGGCGGATCTTGGCATCCGCCCACCTTTCCGCAGATTACAGGGGGCACACGATGTCACCACATTCTCCCAAGTCGTACGTCCACCGCGCGAGCGCGGGACGACGTGGTCGAAGGTCAACTCATGTGATGGCAAGGCGATGCCGCAATACTGACAGGCGAAGCGGTCACGCAGAAAGACGTTGAACCGGGTAAAGGCTGGTTTCCGCGCTTGCGGGACATATTCCATGAGCGAGATGACGCTCGGCAGTCGCAATTCGAAGGAGGGCGAGTGGACGAGTTGATCGTATTCGGAGATCACGTTAACCCGGTTCGTGACCACGGCCTTAACGGCGTCCTGCCAACAGAGAAGAGACAAAGGGAAATAGTTCAGCGGACGGAAGTCCGCATTCAACACCAGGGCCGGATTTTCTTTCGAACCCCACATCACCCGTCGTTCCTCTGTAGTTTCAGCGTACTCGGCGGACCCTAATTTGATAACGGAATTGCCGAGAATACACAAGATATTGGGTGCGACTCGGCAAAATTTTTCATACTAACGTCATATATTGAGTTTGATCGACGATTCGTGAAGTCGAGGCCGGAAGCCGTTCGCCAATGTGGCGACCGATGTCGGTGGTGTTAAAATGATGACCTGACCCTGGGCCGGGCGCGGCGATGTCTCGGTGTATCCGCCATGGGTCCAGCGCAAGAGATGCCGGTCCAAAACCAGGTAAGGCGTTCCCTCCCAGTCGATAAAAGTGCCGTCCGGCAAGTCGCTCAATTCACCCCGCCAGCGCTGTTGTCGCCGGGCGCGGCGGAGGATGCGTTCCTTGTGAAGTGCGCGGTCCATCTCTTTCGCGCGTGGTGGTGCGTCACTACCTGTTGCCTGCTGCCAAGCCGCCGCCCACGCGTGGTAGTCCTGGCGTCTGCATTCGTAGCAGGGACGGTGACCCGCCGCGATGGCGACTGCTTCGTCTAGAAAAAACAATTCGGTGTATCGGTGCGGCGTCATGATTTGGCGCTGGCGTCCCCGAAACGATGTCAGGCAGATGATCCAATTGTCATGCGCCCAGCGCCGATGACCCAATTCCTTGGTATCGCCATGCAGGATGCCGCGATTGCCCATGAAATCGCCGCGCGCCGGGTCGGCCTCGATTTCTCCAAACGGGGTGACGCGGTTCTGCAGCGACATGATGGCCTCCGTTAGACGCCGAGCACCGTGCGCAGGAACTGCGTTCCTTGCACCAAACCATCTTCATCGATGCTATGACCGAGATGCGGGCAGCGCAGGGATTGGACGGAAAATCCGTTCTCGCCGAGAATCTGCTCCGCGACATCCATGCACTCGACCGGAACGACCGCGTCCATGGCGCCATGGGCGAGAAAGACCGGTGGGCGGCTCACGACTTCGGCGGCGAGCAGGTCTGCGCCGATAAGACGGCCCGAATATCCGACGATTCCGGCAATGGGGTGCGGTCGGCGGGGAGCTGTGTAGAGGCTCATCATGGTGCCTTGGCTGAAACCCAAGATGGCGAGTTTTTCCGGCGGAAGCCCGGCGTTCAATAGTTCCGTGTCGATGAACTGATTGAGTATGTCAGCGGATACTTTGACCGCTTCGACGACCTCGGCCTCGACGCGGATGCCGCTCGAAATCCATTGATAGCCGGACAGGCCCTGATCGTAGCGGTTTGGGGCGTTGGGCGCGACAAAAGTGGCGTTCGGAAAAAACTCCGCCAGATGCGGCGCCATCTCAAGTAAATCGCGTCCGTCGGCGCCGACGCCGTGCAACAGCATGATCAACTGTTGAGGGGCACCACCGGCGGCGGGACCGTAGCGGGGGCCGTCGAGAACGGGCGTATCGGACATCTGTATTCCTTCTCTATTTGTCTGCCTAGGTGGGCGCACCTTTGTAATAGTGCCACAGGAACAGCGCCGCGACACCACGATAGGGCCGCCAGCGTTTGGCGACCGCTTCCATTCGCTTGCGGTCGGGGCGTTTGCGCATGCGTTTCAGTTTCTGGACCGCGACCTGAATGGCCAGATCATCAAGCGGCCAGGCATCGGCCCGGCCGAGCGCGAACAGCATATAGATATCGGCGCTCCAGCGGCCGAGACCACGTATACTGGTGAGCACTTTCGTAACTTCATCGTCGTCGAGCCCGGCCAGTCGTTCGGTCTCCAACGTCCCGTCGAGTATGGCCTCGGCCAACCCCTTCCCGTATTCAACTTTACGATTGCTGAATCCCACCGCGCGGAGGGCGTCGTCACCCGCCGCAAGGAAAGTCTCCG
>JABJCS010000720.1 GCA_018665505.1 Alphaproteobacteria bacterium | reverse complement strand
GGGCGGCCGGCAGTGTCGACCGACACGCCGACGAGGCGGCCCGGCATCGCGCGCTTATGGGCATCCGATGTCGCGAAAAATGCCGCGTGTGGCCCACCAAAACCAAGGGGCACACCGAAACGCTGTGCGCTGCCGACCGCAATATCCGCCCCCCATTCGCCGGGCGGCGTCAATAAGGTCAACGCCAATAGGTCGGTGGCGACGACAAGCATGGCGCCCGCCCCATGCAAGTTGTCCGATAGTTTTTGGTAGTCGTAAACTTCGCCATCGCTCGACGGATACTGCAGCAACGCGGCATAGACATTGGAGGGGTCCAAGTCTGCAAACGGGTCGCCCACCACCAACTCGATACCAAGAGGCGCAGCGCGGGTCCGCAGGACGGCGATGGTCTGGGGATGGCAATCAGCGGCGACAAAGAAACGATCGCTTTTCGCCTTGCCGACCCGGCGGCACATGGTCATGGCCTCCGCCGCCGCCGTCGCTTCATCGAGCAACGACGCATTGGCGATCTCCATCCCCGTAAGGTCGGCCACCATGGTCTGGAAGTTCAACAAAGCTTCGAGTCTGCCTTGTGAAATTTCCGGCTGATAGGGGGTATAGGCAGTGTACCAACCCGGATTCTCCATCACGTTTCGCATGACAACCGGTGGCGTGATGCAGTTGTAATAGCCCATGCCGATCAGCGATTTACCGGCAGTATTGGATTGTGCCATCTCACGGAGTTCCGACAAAACGTCGGCCTCGGTCCGGCTTGGCGGCAAATCCATCGGCGACGGGTCGCGAATCGTTGATGGTACGGCCGCGTCGATCAGCGCGTCCAGTGACGCTATTCCAATATGCTCCAGCATAGCGGTGGTATCAGCCGCGTGAGGCCCGACGTGACGGGAGATGAAATCGTCGGTTTGTTCCAATTCGTGAAGAGATTGAACGCTACTCGGCATGGCGATAATGCTCCTGCAGTTTTCGCTGAAAGGCGGTCGAACTAGGCGATAAAGGCTTTGTAGGCCGCTTCATCCATGAGGCCGTCTAATTCGGTCATGTCCGCAAGCCTAATTTTAAAGAACCAACCGCCGCTTTCCGCCGCCGCGTTCACTGTCTCCGGCGTGTCCACCAATATATCATTCGCTTCAACGATTTCACCGGCCACCGGCGCGTAAATCTCCGATGCCGCCTTTACCGATTCGACGACACCGGCCTGATCGCCTTTCCCAAGCGCGGTGCCCGCCTCCGGCAATTCAACAAAGACGATGTCGCCCAGCTGCTCCTGTGCGAAATCAGTAATGCCAACCGTACCCACATCACCCTCGATGCTGATCCATTCGTGATCTTCGCTGTATTTAACTTCGGCCATGATTGCCTCTCCCCTGATTAACCTCGGTAATAATGCTGTTCGACGAACGGCAGGCGAACCACCGTCGCGTCATGCATCTTGCCCCGCACCTCCGCCGTAATCGGCGTATCGGCTTTGGCGCATCGTGTCTCCACATATCCCATCGCAACGGGTCCGCCGACGCTCGGACCAAACCCGCCACTGGTAACCTCACCGATCGGCCTGCCCTCGCTATCGAACAGTTTGGTATGTTCGCGCATGGGCGCCCGACCTTCCGGCTTGATCCCGACACGGCGCCGGGTCACGCCATCGGCGATTTGTTGCTGGACGATTGCAGCACCTGGAAATCCGCCCTCAGTACGCCGACGTTTGCCGACCGACCATAGAAGCCCGGCCTCTACCGGCGTCGTTGTCTGATCGATATCGTGCCCATAGAGACAAAGCCCCGCCTCGAGGCGCAATGAATCCCGCGCGCCTAACCCGATGGGCTCGACGGCGTCCAGTGCCAACAGCCGCCGAGCTAATTCTTCGGCATCGCTCGACACACAAGAAATTTCATAGCCGTCCTCACCGGTATAGCCGGAACGCCATACTCGGCATTCAACGTCGGCGACGACACATTCGGTATAAGACATGAACGGCATCTTAGAGAGCTCTCCCTGGCCGACCGTCTCCAAGAGCGATGCGGCCGCTGGCCCCTGTATAGCGATCAAGGCGCGGTCGGGGAGCTCGACAAGCTCGATTTCGGACGGCAAGGCCTCACGGATATGCGCTATGTCCTCGGCCTTGCACGCGGCGTTGACGACCAACAACAGGCGGTCGCCCCCGTTCGTCACCATCAAATCGTCGAGGATTCCACCCCGGTCATTCGTGAGTTGGGTATAGCGCGTGGTTCCAGACGCGAGTCCACAGATATCCCCGGGCACCAATGTCTCGATCAGTGCTGCGGCACCGTCGCCCCGCAGTTCCGCCTGCCCCATATGCGAGACATCGAACAATCCAGCGGCGGCACGCGTGTGCAGGTGTTCCTTGAGGATGCCCAACGGGTATTGGACGGGCATTTCGAATCCCGCAAAGGGCACTAATTTCCCGCCCAACTCCTGATGCAAGGCGTGCAGCGGGGTGTGCTGAACATCCGTCAGCTCGTCTTTCGTCTGGGAGTCTTTGTTCATTCGGTCCCTCCGACATCGCGCGGCTGAGGTTCGCCCCTACCTTGGGACGATACCTCCCCGCTCTGTCGTGGAACCTGAGAGTGTCACCGTCGAGACGGCTTACACCTTCGGTGAGCCGCAGGTTGTCGCCACGGCCGCTTTCCAGAGTGCCCTCCCCTTACGGTCCATTTGCCTGAGAGATTCCGGGGCGGTTGCTCCTTCGGCGCCCGCGCAATACGCGGGTCTCTCCCACAAGGGTCGATGGGCATATTGCCGACGATATCCCGCCGACACGTGTTAGGCTACAAGAGCCGGAGCGAATGTCAACAAAGCAGGTAGCCCTAACGCAGGCGTCGGCGATTGAATTCCAGCTCTTCGGGCGTCATCTCGAATCCGGCATAGACCGTGTACGTCGCCGGATCGATATTTTCTTTCCGATCGATTTCAACAGAAACGGTATCTTCGAATAGAATCTTCCGTTTCGGCCCCTCAAACTTCACGACAATCGGAAAAGTTTCGCGCAAAATAACCTCTTTTTGGCCGTTTAATATCGCGACAAAAAAAGAGAATTTAACCTCTCCAGTGGTCTCGGCCGGCCCACGGATCACGCCGAGCATGGCATCCGCTGTGACGAAAATCGACTTATCCTCGATATCGCAATATGCCTGCCTCACCTCCATTTTCGCTTGGAAGAGTACGTCGGTAATTTTACCTATCTTGCCGCCGGAGAACCGCGTCAGCTCGCCCGGTGCTTCCAAGATCGCCACCTGCGGACAAGCCAGTCCGGACAATTCTCCGCCACCACCAAAGAGGCTATCCTCTGCGCAGCCCGCTAAGATGATCGCCAAGCCCGCCAGAACCGCCAAGGACCGCAATCGCGTTGAAATGCCGGTTTGCCTCACAGTTTGGAATGGGTTCCGTCGCAGAGCGGCGAGCCCTTCGTGTTCTTGCAACCGCAAAAATAAACGGTGGCCGATTTCTCGGCACTATATTTCATCGGCTCCAATCCAGTGCCTTTATGGCTGCCGTCGCAAAAGGGTTGTTCCTTGCTGAGACCGCATGAACACCACCAATAATTCTTACCCTCTTCGACATCGACACCAAAAGGCGCCTTCTGCGCTATTACCGGATCGGCCATGGGTCTTTCCCTTCCCTGATTGCTACGCTATATGCCGAGGCGAACCACGGTATCGTGTCGTCCCTCGGGCGGTATCGATTGGCGGGATATTAGGAGACCCATCGGACCACGACAAGCGGGGCGCCGCTGTAAGTCCACAAACTTTATCGAGCAGGGCAGACCCCAGGAAAATGGCCGTTTATACCGAAGTATCGGACGAGGATTTGGCAGCCTTCGTCGCCACCTACGACATCGGCGGTCTTCTCTCCTGCAAAGGCATCGCGGAAGGCGTGGAGAACACCAACTATCTGATGCAAACCGACCGAGGCCAATTCATTCTCACCCTCTACGAAAAACGCGTTTCGGCGAGTGATCTGCCTTTCTTTTTGAATTTGATGGAATTCCTGGCCGAGGCCGGTATCCCGAGCCCAACGCCGCTGCACGGACGAGACGGTAAAGCCTTGCGGACGCTCTGCGACCGTCCGGCGGCGATTATCACGTTCTTGAACGGTATGTCACCAAAACGGATGCAAGTGGGCCATTGCGCGGAAGTCGGGACCGCACTAGCGCGATTTCACAATGCGGGCGCCGATTTCGATATGTCGCGCCCGAACGGACTATCGGTCGACGCCTGGCGGCCGCTATTCAATGCGTCGGCCGCACGAGCGGATGAAGTCATACCAGGACTCGCCGAAATCCTATCGAAAGAGCTCGATTTCCTCGAGGCGAATTGGCCAGACAATCTGCCGGAAGGTGTTTGCCATGCGGATTTGTTCCCGGACAATGTGTTTTTCCTCGGCGACAAACTTTCAGGGCTGATCGACTTTTATTTCGCCTGCAACGATTTCCTGGTCTACGACCTGGCGATTTGCTTGAACGCTTGGTGTTTTGAGCGCGACAACAGTTTCAACGTTACCAAGGCGCGGCGCATGCTCGCCGCCTACCGCCGGGAACGCAGCACATCAGATGCGGAAATCGCGGCCTTGCCGACCATTGCTCGAGGTGCGGCCATTCGGTTTCTGCTGACCCGGTTGTACGATTGGCTGAACCATCCCGAAGGTGCATTCGTGAAACCGAAAGATCCCCGCGAATACCTTTCAATCCTGCAGTTTCATCAACGGGTGACCACACCCGGCGAATACGGAATAGACTGATGGCGACACCCAAGACGGTGGAAATTTTTACCGACGGCGCTTGTAGCGGCAATCCGGGACCAGGCGGTTGGGGTTTGGTCCTGCGCTACAACGGCACAGAGAAGGAATTGTCGGGCGGTGAGCTGGAGACGACCAACAACCGCATGGAATTGATGGCCGCCATCGAAGGATTGCGAGCTCTGACACGGCCGATGCGGATCCATATCCACACGGACAGTACCTACGTGAAAGACGGTATCACCAAGTGGATCGTCAATTGGAAGCGCAACGGTTGGAAGACCGCTGCCAAGAAGCCGGTGAAAAATGTCGACCTCTGGCAGGCGCTCGACGACGCCTTGGTCGGACATGAGGTCGAATGGTTTTGGGTCAAAGGGCATTCGGGCCATGTCGAGAACGAACGCGCCGACGCGCTGGCGCGGGCCGGCATTCCGGAACGCGACTAACCCGGTCAAAACGTTCAACGATCGTTAGAACAATCAGCAAACAACGAATAACGCCCCCGGACAGAGTCCGAGGGCGTTTTCTTTGCTTTTCATATAAAACGCAAGTTAGAGCGCCTTGAGCGTCTCTTCCGCGCTGGACGTCGTCAGCTCGCCGCCGTCTTGCAGTGCCAAATGCTTGACCACACCGTCTTCGGCGACCAGAGCGAAACGCTTGCCCCGCAAACCGAGGCCACGCGAGCCGAGATCGAGCTCAACATCCATGGCCTTGGCCAACTCGCCGCTACCGTCACCCAACATATCGATGGTATCGCCGGTCGATTGATCCTTCGCCCAAGCACCCATCACGAACGCATCATTGACGGAAACACAGGCAATTGCCTCCACACCCTTGGCCTTCAACGCATCAACGTTCTGCATAAATCCCGGTACGTGTTGCGCCGAACATGTCGGCGTAAACGCGCCAGGCACGCCGAAGATCACGACCTTGCGGCCTGCACAGTAATCGTCCGTTGTCACCGCTTCCGGACCGTCTGCACCCATCTTATAAAGAGTCGCCGAGGGAACCTTATCGCCTACACTGATCGCCATTGAGAAATCCTTTCATGTGCCCCAATAAAAAATGTCATGCGGCACCGTTGGGGGCCACATGATTACACCTTCAAATAAGCACGAATTCAGCGAAGTCCAGCGATGATGAACACCACTTAACGGCGGGCCAATGTCGTGTTCGAATCTGCCTTTAGCGCGGCCTCGATGACCAACTCGCTGGTCAGCAATTCCGGCAGAGCAACGCCCTTCGGCGCTTGCGGCCCATATATGGCGTTAAAGGGGATGCCATAGCGCCCGAAACTCGCCAAATAGGCCGCAATCTTAGGGTTTGGGCGGGTCCAATCGGCCCGCATGGCGACGGTCTCGTCCGCTTTCAGCCAATCGGCGACCGGTGCGGTATCGAGAACCAGTTTTTTATTAACCTGGCACGTCAGGCACCAATCGGCCGTCACATCGACGAGCACCGTCTTCCCAGCACTGACAAGTCGCGCCAATTCAGCTTCATCGAAAGGCTGCCAGACCGCTGAAGGGTCTGTTTGCGCCACAGGGGAATCAGGCTTCGTCGTCAAACCGCCCGCGACCAACGCCGCTACGGCCAGCAGCACCGACACCTTTCCGGCATGGTGTCCGAGGCGTGAATTCGGTAATCGCTTCAAGGCGAGAAGCGCCACAATGAGTGTGGTCAATCCGGCAATCGCCAACGCGCCGTCCTGACCAAGCTGGGCCCACAGAACTGTGACCAGCCAAACCGCTGTCGCCACCAAGGCGAAACCGAGGATATAGCGTAGCCACACCATCCAATTTCCGGGCCTCGGCAATCGGGTCGCCAGTCCCGGCAGTGCCGCGACCAGCAGGTACGGCAACGCCAATCCCAAACCGAGGACGAAAAAGATAATCAGAATTTCTACCGGCCCCCGACTGAGCGCAAAACCCACCGCTGTCCCGAGAAACGGAGCGCTGCAGGGTGTCGCCAGCAAGGTGGCGAACGCACCAGTTAGAAAATGCCCGCCAAGCGAATGACCGTCACCCGCCGTCCCCGCGAGATCGGAAATGGCGCTTGGTAAGATAATCTCGAAAAATCCGAATAGATTGCAGGCGAATAAAGTGACGATCAATGTCATCGCCACCAGGAAGACCGGTTGCTGGAATTGAATTCCCCACCCGATCGCGACACCACCGGATTGCAGACCAATCAGCACAGCGGCAATCAACAAGAACGAGAATATGATCCCTGCAGCAGAGGCAATGAATCCGCGCCGCACAATCGCCGGGTCTTGCCCACCATGGCTGACAACGCTCAACAATTTCAGCGAAAGCACCGGCAACACGCACGGCATGAGATTGAGGATCAAGCCGCCAATCAACGCGAACAGCAGTATCGGCCAGATCGAAGCCATGTTGCCGTCCGTCCGCGTGGGCCCAAACGTCCCACCCGGCCGACCAACCGCAACCGTCTCCAACATTCGTGCACCGTCGACCAGGGTCAATGTGAGCGGCACACCCGCATCAGCCACTGGTTTCTCGAATCCGCCGCCCCTGACCGCGACCCGCGCGGTCCGCCCATCATTCGATAGTTCAACCTCGGGCTTGCCGAAGAATGATCCCTCTGGCCCTTCTACGTAGATGTCAGGTGCCAGAAAGGGCTCCAGCGACGTGGCGACAAGATTTACGGTGACGTCCCCACTAACCGCCGCGAGTTGCACCCCAGTAATCCCAAGGCCGTGACGCGCTCCATCACCTGGAACCTGCGCACGGTAGCGATCCAAATCATAGGCCAGCGACGACGGTGCCGCCGTTCCGGCGTCCAGCGGTAGTTCCACCGCAGCGGTATAGGGAATGCAAATATCGTTACAGGTCAGATAATCGACGGATGCCTTCAGGATGACGGCTTCGCCGCGCCGTTCGAGTTTGGCGGTAAGTGGCAAGATCACTTCGTCAACATAGCCGAGCGTCTCAAGACCGAATATCGAAAAACGCTTTGGTGCCGGCCACTTTACGGCGACATCGGCGATATTCTCGGAACCTTGCCAAATCGGGCGGGGCGGAAAACCGGCATCCCCCGGCGTACGCCAATACAG
>JABJCS010000719.1 GCA_018665505.1 Alphaproteobacteria bacterium | reverse complement strand
TTTTCACCCGGCTGAATGAAATTCCAGCGGTCATGGATTTCAGCTGCACGATCCAACCCGGCGAAGCGATGGGATTGGTGGGCGAATCTGGGTGCGGGAAATCCCTGACCTCTCTCGCGGTCATGGGGTTGCTGCCCTCGGCTGCTATTCGCCATGCGGATAAAATGGACTTCCAAGGCGACGCCATGGACGAGTTTTCGGAAGCACAGATGTCGGATATCCGCGGCAACCGTATGTCGATGATCTTCCAAGACCCGATGACGTCGCTCAATCCAACCTATACGATCGGCAATCAGCTCGAAGAGGTCATGTTGCGGCACAAGAACGTCAGTCGCCGGGAAGCGCGAGACCGCGCCATCTACCTGCTGGAGAAGGTCGGGATCACGGGGGCGGCGAGCCGTTTGAAACAGTATCCGCACCAATTGTCCGGCGGATTGCGCCAACGCGTCATGATTGCCATGGCCCTGATGTGCGATCCGGAACTGTTGATCGCGGATGAGCCGACGACGGCGCTGGATGTCACCATTCAGGCGCAAATTTTGCTGCTGATTGCGCAAATCCAAAAAGAGTTCAATATCGGCGTCATTCTTATCACCCACGATCTGGGGGTCGTGGCGCGGGTCGCGGATCGGGTCGCGGTGATGTATGCGGGTCGCATCGTCGAATCAGGGACGGGCAAGGAAGTTTTTGAAAAACCGTTGCATCCTTATACTCAAGGCTTGATGGACTGCATTCCCATTCCGGGCAAGACGGAGCCGGGGCAGCATCTGGGATCAATCCCGGGGATTGTCCCGACCTTGGTCGGCGACTTGAGCGGCTGCATGTTCCGCGAGCGCTGTCCTTTCGCCCATGACGGTTGCCGCGAAGAACCGCAGGACCAGCAGATGGGGCCGGGTCGGGCCTACCAGTGCAATTTACCATCGGATATGGATCAACGGCAGCGAACCGGCGCATTGGAGGCGGCGCAATGAGCACTCCTCTCATTACCGCCCGCAGCGTCCGCAAGACGTTCGCTATTCGCCAAGGAATGTTCAAGCCGAAACGCGCACTCCACGCGGTCAATGGTGTCACCTTGGAGATCGAAAAAGGCGACGTGCTTGGCCTTGTCGGCGAGAGCGGCTGTGGCAAAACCACGATGGCAAAGATGATCTTGGGGCTGGAGCATCCGACCGAGGGCGAAATCTTGATCGACGGCGAGCCATTGTCAGGCCTCGACCGTATCGCTGTCGCGCGCCGGGTGCAGCCGATCTTCCAAGACCCGTATTCCTCACTCAATCCGCGGAAATCCATTGGCTCGATTATCTCCCTGCCATTGCGCGTACATAAGGTCGGCGACCCGAACGACTGGAAGAAGCGGGTCGAGGAGATGATGGAACTGGTGGGCTTGCCGCGCCGTCTCTATCAGAATTATCCAAGCCAGCTTTCTGGTGGACAGCGCCAACGCGTCGCCATTGCGCGGGCACTGATCATGCGGCCCGAGATTGTGATCTGTGATGAGCCCACATCCGCCCTTGATGTGTCTGTGCAAGCGCAAATCCTGAACGAATTACTGGATCTCCGTAAAGAACTCGATCTGACATATTTGTTGATCACCCATAACCTGGCCGTGGTCGAACATATCGCGACCAAAGTGGCGGTGATGTATCTCGGCCGCGTTGTCGAGGCGGCGGATACGCGGACGATCTTCGACTCACCGCAACACCCTTATACTAAGGCATTACTCGGTTCCGTGTTGACGCCCGAGCCTGACTTGGATGTGCCTGACACTCATCTGGGCGCAACGTTTCCTAATCCTGTTGATCCACCATCGGGATGCACCTTCCATCCGCGCTGCCAATTCGCGATGCCTCATTGCAGCACGCGGGTGCCGGAAGTACACACCGTCGGCTCAGCGGAAGTCGAATGCCATTTGTTTGAAGAGGGGATGAAGCAGGCCTCATGACGCGCGAAAAGACGATCGAAAAGGCTCTCGCATTTTTCGATGACGGTGGATATGTCGAGGAATTATCCCGGCGTGTCGCCATTCGGACCGAAAGCCAGAAGCCGGAACAACGGCCTGAACTTTACCGCTACCTTGAAGAAGAAATCACACCCGCCTTTCAGGCCATGGGTCACGATTGTCAGGTGTTCGACAATCCGGTCGACGGTAAAGGCCCGGTCTTGCTGGCGACCCGCATCGAGGATGAGAATCTTCCGACGGTTTTGGGCTACGGCCACGGTGATGTCATCCGTGGGTTGGAAGACCAGTGGTATGAAGGATTGTCGCCCTGGGAGACGGTGCGGGATGGTGACCGATTGTACGGCCGCGGCACGGCGGACAATAAAGGCCAACACACGATCAATATGAATGCCATGCGGATCGCGATGGAGACCCGCGGGGCACTTGGCTTCAATTCTAAATTCATGGTGGAGACGGGAGAGGAGAACGGCTCACCCGGTTTGCTTGAATTGGTCTCGCAACATCTCGATGCGTTCTCCGCCGACGTTTTTATTGCGTCCGACGGCCCGCGCGTATCACCGGACATGCCGACGATCTTCCTTGGTGCGCGCGGTGTGAAGAATTTCGATCTGGTGTGCGAGCTGCGCGAAGGCGGGCATCATTCCGGCAATTGGGGCGGCCTACTGGCCAATCCCGGGATCATCCTGTCGCACGCACTGGCCTCCATCGTCTCGGAGACCGGCCGAATCAAGGTCAAGGAATGGCTGCCGGGACCATTGCCGAATTCGGTGAAAGCGGGGCTGCGCGGATTGACGGTCGACGGAGGCGAAAACGCACCAGAGATCGACGAAAGGTGGGGAGAGCCCGACCTGTCCGCAGCCGAACAAGTATACGGTTGGAACAGTTTCGAAGTGTTGGCGTTCAAGGTCGGCAATCCGGACCGGCCGGTGAACGCAGTGCCGCCGCGCGCCTGGGCCCATTGCCAATTACGGTTCATTGCCGATACCGACCGTGATGCGATTATTCCGGCATTGCGCAAACATCTGGACGAGAATGGCTTCGATATGGTCGATGTGCAGCCGCCGCCGGATATGAACGCGGGCGATTTCGGCTCGACCCGGACCGACCCGGAGAATCCCTGGGCTGTGTGGGCATCGGATTCCCTGGAGCGAACCATAGGAAGTCCGCCGGCGGTGATACCGCAACTGGGGGGCTCTATCTGCAACGATGTTTTCACCGATCTGTTGGATCTGCCGACGATTTGGGTCCCGCATTCCTACGCCTCGTGTTCTCAGCACGCGCCGAACGAACATATCCTTCTATCTGAGGCCCGCTCCGCCATTGAATTGATGGCCGGGTTGTATTGGGATCTCGGTGAAGGGGACACACCGGCACAGGCCGTATAATGTCTGATGCGTCTCCTCCTTCCGTCGATCTCTCGCAAATTCGATGGTCTGATGCGCAGACATTGCGGCAAGATTATTTGGATGGCGGCAGATGGGGAAACCATCGACGGTTGGCTGTATTTAAAAGCGCTTCGGTTGACTAATTTTATTGATCAGTGTCAAAACGCATTAAGCATAAATAGAAATATTAGTGAAATAGATCTCCATTTCGGGAATTATTTATTTTATTGTATTTAAGTACAATTAAAGGATATAAAATATTAAGTATTTATTTATTTGAGTTCCCCGAATAGGAAGATGAATTCCACAATGGGATGTCGCGCAGGAAGTATGAAGGCAATGAGCCCTTAATTGTAAAACGAAATTCTCTTGAGGTGACCGCTGACCATCTGCTTGAGTGGGCAGGAGGCCCCTATTGCCT
>JABJCS010000089.1 GCA_018665505.1 Alphaproteobacteria bacterium | reverse complement strand
ATCGACGATAGTCTCTCAGCTCGTCGACACGGTCATCGTAAACAGTATTTTTTTGGTCTGGGTCTCGGTTTGCCATGGGATGTTGTCGGCAAGATTATCGTTGCCGGGTATCTGTTTAAAGTCGGGATGGCCGCCTTGGACACGCCGTTCATATACCTGGGCGTGGCATTATTACGCCGTTATATCGGTGCTGATGCCGTGGAGGAAGCGGCAGAAGAAGTGCTTTAAGTTTTAGCCTGCTGCGCGTTTAGCCTCGAACGTCTCGAAGAAACGTTTGCCGAGGCCTTTTTGATTTTCGTAAAGGGACCCGCCTTTGAGAGCGGCCGGATAGGGTAGGCGCACCGGGGCCGGTACCGTACGCGGTTGATTGGTCGGCTCACCCTTGACCATCAAATCGTAAAAGCAGTGATTAAATTCACCTTTTAATCCGACCAACGGCCAGGCGTCTGCCGCGGTGTATTCATGCAGCAGTAAGCGGCGCGCGCGATTCGACTCGTTCATTTCTGACCCATGGACCATGCGGACGTGATGAATGGTCATGTCGCCGACCTTACCGGTCAGTTTCACCGCCTTCGAATAATCGATTGCTTTTGCTTCGGGATCATCTGGTGACATGGCGCCACAGAAGTGGCCATCCGAGTGATGGTCGTAGGTCGGGCCCTTGTGACTGCCGGGGACGACCAACAGAGGACCGTTAGATTCGTCGCAATCATCGAGCAGCAGACCGGTGGCGAGCACATCGTCATTGGTGTGGGGGTAAAAGGCCCAATCCTGATGCCATTCGACCGGCGCGCCATAGCCGGCGGACTTTAAATTCATCTTGCCGCCGTAGAGACGGACGTCTGGGCCAAGCAATTGTGCCACGATGTCGACGACATCTGGGTCACGGGCGATCTTGTCGAAGAATTCGAAATGTCGATACGGCTCCTTTAGACGGCGCACGCGCGGGGTCTGCGGAGAGTGGCTGTCCTCCAAATCGTAGACGTCGTTGTGTTCCGTGATACCTGCGGCTTCCGCGACGATTCTATCGGTTTCCCGTCGCAAAGCATCCAGCTTCTCGCCAGTGATGACACCCCGGGCCACGATGTATCCGTTCTCGTGGTAAGATTCGATCTCGTCTTGGGTTAATCGTGCAGCCATGGAACACTCCTTCTCTCGGATCAATTTAGTGCATGGACGGCATTGTGGGAAGATAGGGAGAGCGGAGATGGAATTCGGAGCATTGATGCACAAGATGGTCGACGCGGCTTGTGCCGGTGACGGGGAAGAAGTGGCCGATTGTTTCGTCGAAGATGGTGTCTATGACGATGTCTTCTACGGTGTATTCCAAGGCCGGGAGCGAATTGTGGATATGATCGGCAATTATTTTCACAGGGACGCCTGCAACTTCCGTTGGGATCTTCATGACCCGATTTGCGATGGGAATAGTGGTTATGTTCGTTATGTTTTCAGCTATGAATCGAAACTCAAGGGTTTTGAGGGAAACCGTACGATGTTCGATGGCGTCTCCATTGTGACGCTTCAGGATGGATTGATTGGTGTTTATAAGGAAATCGCGAATACCGCATCCGGATTACAGCGCATGGGTTTCGGGGCTGAACGTCTGGGGCGGATTATTGAGAAACAAGGTTCGGAATTGGCAACGCGGGACGAATCGCGGGGCCACTTGAAATAGGCCGTATACAAGATGCAAAAAAATAGCGCGCGAATGTTTCGTCGCCGCTATTCAGTTTTCCCAATTATTTGAATTGTTTCGGTCTAAGAGCCAAACTCTCTCGTTTTGGTCACTCTCGGGATAATATCCGTCCCGATGGGCACGTGATCCTTAACGCGGGCATATTATGTCAGATCCTGACAAGTCACACTGTGACGGCTGTCACAATTCGTTAACAAAAATTAACCATAATTTGTCAACGATGCCAAACCTCGCGATAAACCCGCATCCAATTAAGTCCGAGTACTTTTCGAATGTCGTCCTCGCTAAATTGACGTTCGACCAATCGATCGGTCAGGCGGTCTAGTGTACGAGGGGTCTCGATACCTTCCGGGAATTTATAAGGTGGTGGTGGATATTCCTCAGCCCGCCATTGTCCGGTCTCCAAACGGTTCCGATATCGCGCCATGGCCGTTTCGTCTTCTTCGACCGGATACTGGCCTTCATAATAGTCGATCCCAATTCCGGTATGGTCGATACCGACGAGATCGGCTTTGTAGACGATGTCGTCGATGAAGTGATCGAGCGTCGGCTGCCCATCCCAAGTGAGAAACGGTGGGAACCCGACTGTACCGACGATGCCGCCGCAGTCGGCGATAGCCTTGATCAATTCATCCTCGACATTGCGGCCGTTATTCTGCACGGCGCGGGCATTGGCATGAGTGATGACGACAGGAGCGTTAGACGCTTCGACCGCATCCATGCTGGTACGATGTCCGGTGTGTGAGCAGTCAACCAAGAGACCCAAGGCATTACAGCGTTCCACCAACCGAAGCCCGAAATAACTGAGCCCACTATCCGTTCGCTCGGAAGCACCATCGCCGACAAGGTTCTTGGTATTGTAGCAAAGCTGAACGACCCTAAGACCGGCTTCGTGATAGGCGTCGAGAAGATCGATTTCATCTTCAACGATGGCGGTTCCTTGGCAATGCAAGATCAAGCCGACCTTGCCTTCGCGTTTCGCCTGTTCGATGTCTTCGGCCTGGTGGACGATCAACGCGTCATCGCGCTCGCGAACATAACGGTGCCATCCACCAATCATCGCAAAGCCGCTGCGAGCGTTCCCGCTGGCACCGGTGATGGTCGGAGCAATCGCGGTGGCGCCGCCTTCGCGATACCAATCGAGATACTTGTGAATACGCGCGAGCGGACAAGTCGTATCGATGACAATGGCGTCCGCGTGGAGCTCGGCCGCGTTCATAGCGTCGCGCTTTCTTTGCTGACCTTCGAGCTGCCGGGCACGTAAATATCGAGCAATCCTTGCGCCCCCCGGAGGCTCCTCGGGTTCTCAAGCCATAATCGGACGAGATGGCGGCGATTGTCCGGCGCATCACGGTATTCGCTGCGTGAATGCAGAATGACGAAATTGTTGACGAACTGCATGTCGCCTTGACGGAACGTCATTGCGACTGCCATGCCGGGGCGATGACAGAGCGCGTCGAAATAATCGAGGACCTCAATTTTTTGCGCACTCAGGCTCATGCCCTCATGGACGACCCAATCGATGGGATTGCGATTGTAACAGCAATGCAGCAGGTCGTTGTGAAAACTGAATATCGGAATGCGTTCAGCGGATACCGGTGCTTCCCCTGGATCGTGCTGTCCGCGTCGATGATGATAGAACCCACGCATCAGGGTTTCCGAATACTCCGGGTGTTCCGCAAGAATGGTGTTGTACAGTTTGGTAGCGCTGAGAAGCAGGCTGGTGCCACCCTCGATCGGCTCGCCAAGGCACAGCAAACCCACCAGGTCCGCACCGTCGGAATGGAACGGCAGCCTCTTGTTGCTCATATAGCCGCGCGACGTGTGATCGTAGGGCTTTTCCTTATCGATGACATCGATGACAGATTCGCCTTCATAATTCTGGACCATCGCTTTGCCGAAGTAAGAGGCGACACCGCAGAACGCGACGAGGTTTTGTGCGTGGCTGTAATTCTCGGATGGCCAACCGCGCAGGACGAGAAAACCGCGGCCATGTTCGAGCGTCTCGTAAGCCGCATCCAGAACCTGACGGAGTTCGCCAAGGGGAAAGTTATAGGGAGTGAGGTCGGGCAGCGCTAAATTCCGGGCGACGGCATTCTCCATCGCAGCTTCAAGTAAACGGATATGTGCCTCGCTTAGATTGACGACCCACTCTTCTTCGGCGTCAAAATCAGTCCCGGTCCATACGTTCGGCTCTTCAATCGGGAGATACTGCGCTTGTGTCATGGCCACCATCCCATGTGAGAGAGTTTACAATTTTTATATCGTCATTCCCGCGAAGGCGGGAATCCGGAATGGCACGTCTTTGCTAACTGGATTCCCGCCTTCGCGTGATTGACAAATCCGAGGTAAACAAACCCCTAATCGAACGTTAGAATGACTATCGCTCTGTTCGCAGTGCCTTCAAGACGAACTTCTCTCAATCACCCACCGGAATTTCCTGGATACTGCCTTGCGAGAGTAGGAAGAAAGCATCTTGGGGTTCGGCGAGGCCGATAGCGTCGCCCGGGGCCATTTTGCCATAGAGTCCGCGGATGGCGCGGCCGGATGCACCGTGACTAATAGCGATTAGTTTTTCGTCCTCTGAGACATCTTTCAACCAAGTGCCGACACGTTCGGTCAGTAGAGCATAGCTCTCTCCGTTCGGCGGCTGAAATTCCCATTTATTCTCACGGCGTCGGTCGTAGATACCGGGCCATCGCTGCTCGATCTCAGGACGGGTATGTCCTTCCCAGTCGCCCCAACTGATCTCCATGATCCGCTCGTCGAAGGATATTTCGGAATGCGGGCGGCCGATGGCATCACATACAATTTCCGCCGTTTGCCGCGTGCGAGTGAGGGGACTGGCGACGAGTTTATATTCTTCAATTCCCGCGATCTCACGGTGCAGCGCCGCGCCCATGAGACGTGCCTGTTCTTGGCCTCTTTCCGTAAGCTCCGAATTCTTGTGTCCTTGCAGGCGGCCTTCGCGGTTCCAGACCGTCTCCGAATGTCGGCAAAGATATATCAAGGCTCAGGCCGCGAGCGAACGGGCGATCAGCATACGCTGCACGTCGGACGTCCCTTCGTAGATTTTGCAGACCCGCACGTCGCGGTAATAGCGCTCAACCGGGAAACCACCGACATAACCATACCCACCAAGTGTCTGGACTGCGTCGGAGCAAACCTTCTCCGCCATTTCCGAAGCGAAGAGTTTCGCCATGCTAGCCTCGATCAATCCGCCACCGTCGGCGTCGAAAAGCCGCGCTGCATGAAGCAGTAGGTGTTGAGCCGCCTCTACCTGTGTCGCCATATCCGCGAGGCGATGGCTGACCGCTTGGTGCTCCATAATAACCTTACCGAAGGCCTCTCGTTCTTTCGCGTATTCCGTCGCGCATTCAAGCGCGGCCCGTGCGATGCCTGTTGACTGGGCGGCAATGCCGATGCGTCCGGTCGTCAGGTTCTCAAGTGCGATCCGATAGCCTTGGCCTTCCTCACCCAGCATCATGTCCGGCGGTATTTCCAAATCCTCGAAGGCAAGCTGACAGAGGTCGCTCGCCCGCTGGCCCATCTTGTCTTCCTTCGCAACAACCGTATAGCCAGGCACATCCGTTGGTGTCAGGAACGCGCTGATACCTTTTTTCCCAGCATCCGGGTCGGTGACGGCGAAGATCATGCAGTAGTCGCCACTCTCACCGGAGGAGATGAATTGTTTAGTGCCGTTGAGGACCCATTTATTGCCGACCTTCTCCGCTCGTGTCTTTAGGTTCGACGCGTCGGACCCGGTGTGTGGTTCGGTGAGTGCAAAGGCAGCCTGCATTTCCCCTTGGATTGACGGTCGCAGGAATGTTTCCTTCTGCGTATCGGTTCCGTATTTCATCAGCGCTAGGCCGTTAGGAGAGTTATTCAGGCTCATATAAAGGGAAGCCGCCGCATGCCCTCCCGCAATTTCTTCAAGTGCCAAGGCGTAGCTGACAAAGTCCGCGCCGGCGCCACCCCATTCCTCGGGGGCCAGAACGCCCATCAACCCGACTTGTCCCATCTTTCGGAGTGTCTCTTTCGGCACATTACCGTTCCGCTCCCACTCGTCCGCGTTGGGGGCAAGTTCGGTCTTGGCGAAGTTCCGCGCCATGTCGCGGATCATCTCTTGTTCTTGGGTGAGTTGCATGTCGGTCTTTCACTCTGAACGTTCGGGTGAATTGGGAGTTAATCTCAGATCGAATGTAGGTGCAACGCCACTTGAAGGTAGGCAGTCACGCACCATCCCTTACTTCCGCTTTATAACTTGATGAGAGATTTCCATGACGATGCTTGATATTCCAGGCGACGCCCGCCGCGCTTACGACGCGATGAGTAACGGCGGGATCGCTATTATGCCGATGGATGTTGGCTACACCTGTTCCGGTAATTCCGCCGCTGCTCTCCAAAAGATATTCGATACCAAGGGACGGACCGCAGAGAAGAGGAATGCCATGATCGGCGATATGGATATGCACCATGCACTCCATGTTGTAGATCAGCGTGGCCGGGATGTCGTGAAGGCCATTTGCGAGGACCACGGGCTGCCGCTGGGTCCGATCGCGCCTTGCGATATGGATCATCCAGTATTGCGCAATTTGGAACCGGATGCCGTGCCAGGTTCGATCAAGGACAACACCGTTTGCATGCTGGTCAACGCTGGACCGTTCCATGCCGAGATTTGTCGTCTTAGCTTGGAGAATAATTTCCCCATTTTCGGATCTTCGGCGAATAAATCGCTGTCCGGGACGAAATTTCGAGTTGAAGATATTGAACCGGATATCAGAGGCATCGCGGACGTGATCGTCGATCACGGCTTGCGGAAATGTCATCCGTACCGCGCGTCTTCGACGCTTATTGATTTACGCACTCTGGATATTGTTCGGGTCGGCTCGAACTATGAACTTATTTCTGATATCCTGAAACGTTACTTCGATCACGAATTGCCACCACCGCCGGAAGGCTTTCTCGGCGGTCTGATGGAGTAGTGATCTCGTTTTTCGTGTAAGGTCTTGAGGGATCAAAAAGGGAGAGGATCATGTCCAAGGGAAAACAACTGCGAGAGTTAATGGCGCGCGACGGTATGGTATTGGCGCCGGGCGCTTATGACGGATTGACCGCGAAGCTTATCCAGCAGGCGGATTTCTCCAGTGTGTACATGACCGGCGGCGGTACTTCGTCGGGCTTTGGATATCCAGACTATGGCCTGTTGACCATGAGCGAGATGGTAGAGAACGCGGGCCGTATCGCCGATGCGGTCGATCTGCCGGTGATCTCCGACGCGGATAACGGTTACGGCAATGAGCTAAATGTCTTCCGTACCGTTCGCGCCTTCGAGAAGGCCGGTGTCGCCGGCGTTCATATCGAGGATCAGGTATTCCCGAAACGATGCGGTCATCTCGATGATAAGGAGTTGGTCTCGCTTGACGATTACCTGGCGAAAATTCGCGCGGCGGCGGATGCGCGCCGGGATGATGATTTCGTGATCATTGCGCGCACGGATTCTCGGGCTAAGCTCGGTTTCGAGGAAGCGGTACGCCGCTGTAATGCTGCACTTGAGGAGGGTGCAGATGTCGCGTTTCTTGAAGCTCCGCAGACTATCGAGGAAGTGACCGCTGCGCCGAACCAAATCTCCGGACCGTGTTTGCTGAATATCGTACGTGGTGGGAAAACGCCTGAGGTCACCTTTACCCAAGCAAAAAAAATGGGATACGGCATCGCGATTGTACCAGGCTTGTTGTTCATACAGGTCATTGGAGCCTGCGAGCAGGCGCTGAAAGAAATGAAAGCGGAAGACCGCCACCCAGTACCGCTCGCCGATCTGAGCCCAGCCGGTGCCTTCGCCCGCGTTGGCGCGAATGAATGGGACCCCCGGAGAGAGCAATACCGCGACGCACCGGCGGAAGCGGCTGAATAGAACGACGAAACACTAATAAGAAGTAGGAGATAGTCCATGGACGTCGGCATGATGATGGTGTTCACGAGTTATGGACACGAAAGCTGCCCGGACAATCAAGTCTGGGAAGAAGAGCTGCGGTTGGCGGAAGTTGCAGCCGAACTTGGCTTCGACTGTCTGTGGTCGGCGGAACATCACTTCAACGACTATTCGTTCGTTCCGGACAATATCCATCTGATGACGCATCTCGCGGCCCGACATCCCGATATCGATGTCGGAACTGCCGCCGTGATCTTACCTTGGCACGATCCATTACGCGTCGCGGAGAATGCCGCCGTCTTGGATATGTTGAGTAATGGCCGCCTGCGTCTAGGCATGGGGCGCGGGCTCGCGCGGCGGGAATTCGAGGCCTTCCGGTTGAGCATGGATGAATCGCGCGGTCGTTTCGATGAAGCCGCACCAATGATCGTCAACGCACTTAAGACCGGATTTATCGAGGGCGACGGGGAATACTACAAGCAGCCGCGCACGGAACTTCGGCCGCGCCCCCAGCATTCTTTTGACGGGCGCATTTACGCCGTGGCATCGAGTGAAGATTCGGTTGTCTCCGCTGCCAAACTTGGTGCGCATATCGTAATGTTCGCGGACCGGCCTTGGGAAATGAGAATGCCGGTAGTGGAGAAGGGACGCGAATTACATCGTGAACTCCACGGAACCGAACCGCCACATCCGATGCTCACGGAGTTTGTTATCTGCGGCACAGATCTCGACCAGTGCGAGGAAGAGGCGCGTCAGTACCAAGGCAAATTCGTTGAGAGCAATTTCTATCACTACGAATTTCTTGGCGAGCATTTCAAATCGGTGAAGGGCTACGATTCCTATCAGCAGAAAGCGGAGATTGCGCGCTCTGCTGGTCTCGAAGGCGCGGTAGAGGGTTTCATGAAAGCCGCGAGTTGGGGAACTCCCGACAAAATTTTACGCGGATTGGAGGAACGCCGAAAATTGATGGGTAACTTCGAGCTTAATGTCTCATTCCGCTTCGGCGGCACGCCTTACGATGTCTCCGAACGGGGACTCAAGTTGTTCGCCAAAGAAGTCATGCCGGTGCTTAAATCCTGGTAGAAGGTCTTATAGGAAGCCATGGATAAGGCTGAACACTT
>JABJCS010000718.1 GCA_018665505.1 Alphaproteobacteria bacterium | reverse complement strand
GATCAAATGTCAGTATTGCAGGGGGGCAAGACATTTCCGCTGCGACGTGAAATGTCTTTTCAATCAACGTTTGGTGGCCAATGTGCAGTCCATCAAAATTGCCGATGGCATAAACGCCCCCGTGCCATTTTTCGGATACCTCGTTATGGCCCATAAAAACTGGCATTTGCGAAAGCTCTTCGCGCGCGCCAAAAACTTGCGTGTGCGGAAAATGATCTGTGTGTTTAAACATAGGATATCGAATTTAAGTACGGTATTAATCTTTTACGAGAAGTTTCGACCATTGGATCACAACGATATGGAGATCACGTTGATTCTTCGCATCTAGATCTTCCAGAGCTTCACAAACGGCAATAACCGGTCTAAAGGAGCTATCAAATATTCGATGATCTCTACCACATTGGGGCCAAGGCCTACAAAAGTCGTTCGACACAATCGCGTCTCAGGCACCCCTACTAGTCTTTCACCCTATTACCCGACAGCGCCCAGCCTCTCGCCGGGCGTTTCCCTTTTTGAGAATTATTCAGTGCGATATGTGTCCGAGCAAAAGGATTTTTTGCCGCGATGCTGATTATTTATGTCCATGGTGGGATGTACCTGCTCATTAATGACATCGACAGAACAAAGGCGAGGAGTGAAGTCGTCCGGGTCTCAATTATCTTGAAGCCGATGACCACATTCGTTGCGCGGTCCCGTGCAATTGAGCGACACACCTCACAAAAATGTTGGCTCACAAATCGGTAAACAATCCGGTAGCACGGCGTTCCCTAATCCGCAGTCAGAAATAATTCAGCGATAATCGAACGCAATTCTTCGTCCGCTTTTCCGAACCCCATTGCGAACAAAACTACCAGCCGCGCGTTCCAATACCACCTTTGAAGGGACCGACAATCCGTGGCGTGATCCAGCCGCCGTAGAAATCACCTTCCTGCGGCGCGACACGCTCTTCGCCCACCCAACAAGCATCAACGCGTGAGGCATAGAAAGCCAAATAATCACCAATTGCCGCGAACAGCTTCGTCGGCACCGGATAACTCCATGCCGCCTGCTGTGACGTTACTCCGTTCACCTTGAGTAACCAGTAGAAAGCAACGCCCTTGAATTCGCAAAAGGACTGCCCCGGTGCTCGCTCGAGGAACTCGCGGCGAATATCGCATGGCGGGATATAGTAGACGGGCGGATGACTGGTCTCGAGAACCCTGAATCCGTTTTCGGTGGCGGCGATTGTCTCGCCTGCAAAATCAACCCGCAGGCGATCGCCGACGCTTTCAAGGCGGGGCGGCCTGGGATAGTCCCAGACCGATTCCTGGCCGGGCCCTGGCTCAATGCGCGACGTGGTTTTCATGGTTCGTTTCCTTGTTGAGATTCCGGTTTCTGCGACACCGTTCAGAGCAAAACTTCACGGCATCCCAGCATTCCGCCCACCGTCGCCGCCAGGAAAAGGGGCGACCACAAGTCGGGCAGACTTTGGTTCGCTGATCGCGTTTGTGTCCCATGCGTATGCGTTCACCCATCGGGCGCCTTAAGATTCACGCAAGGGTGGCGCCAATGAGCGACGCTACGACGAGAAGCGTCAGAGGCCATCGCAGCGATGGGTACCAAGCGGGCGCCTGATTCGATCGTGCAGCCCGGATGACCACTAGGAGCACGAGCAGGAAAGTCCCCATAAGAACTACAAACCCGGGTTCCCGGGGCGCCAGAAGCACCGTCCAGGCAACGAGTGAGGGCAGCACGCTAACCGAAAGCCTGCGCAACAGGGCGCCGTTTTCCCTCGCCGCGTGCGCGTCTCCCGTCACGAATCCTCACTGAATGCCGCCGAGAAATGACAGGATGATCGTGCCATAGGCCGCAAGCGCATCAGACGCCTTTCCGACCAGTTCAGGCGGTCCGATTAGAATGAGCGTGGCAAATGCCCGAAAGGGAACAACGCCCAACCCAAACCGCGGCCAACGGGACTGACCGGTCTTCGACGGTTAACTGCAAAGCTCCATTCGCGGCCCAACTATTGAGCCACCGCGGCCGGCTCTGCCGCTGCGATCGAGGCGTTCACACGCGGCATGACCTCCTCGGCCATCAGTTGCAGTGACCGCTTGGTCAGCCTTTCATCCACCCAGTCCATACCGGCATAGACGAGTTCGCCGAAGTCGCCTGTAATCTCTCGAAGGGCCAAAATCTGATCGACCACGTCATTCACCGTGCCGCAGATCACCAAATCGTCAATCACGCGGTCGAGGGTCACGGAATCATCGGGCTCGTCCCGGTCCTGCTTGAAGACCCCCTGCCTGTTGCCGCGGATCATCTTTTTGAGAATCTGGGAGTAATAAAAGCGGTAGGGGCTGTTCGCATCATCCTTGCCATAGTCCTTGGCCGTGGCATCATCGTCAGCCACAAAAATGGTCCGTGCGATCCGCCAGTCGGCCGGATCGGCGACCTCGCCAACATTGGCCTTGCCCTCGGCATAGTTACCCCAGTGTGTTGCCGCCCATTTAGGCAGCAGAAAATTGGCCGACAGCGGATGAAAATCGCGCTCGCCCATGGCGATCACGCCCTTTGAGAAGGGCGCAACGACCGTGCCGACGATCTCCGGGCGCGGCTGCTGGAATGTCTTTGGCATGATGCCGTAACCAACATCGAGGTAGCGGGTCTCAGCCGTCGTCACCTTGAACCGGTTGT
>JABJCS010000717.1 GCA_018665505.1 Alphaproteobacteria bacterium | reverse complement strand
GTTTGAATGCAGTAAAATTCCCTCCACCGGGTGGGGTCAAAGTTTGGTGGACAAAATGGTGGACAAACCGCACCAGTAAGACGTGGTGGACAAAGTGGTGGACACATTATGTGAGTAAAAATAGCAGAAAATAGGCATATTTTTGTGTAAAACATTAAACCAGGAACTTGGGAAGCTCCTGCTCTACCGTTGAGCTACACCCGCGTACCGTCCCGAAGACATAAGTAAAGCAGAGCCTGAGTTCAAGTCTTGGGAATGATCCGGGACAGGGTACGGGTCGCGTTTGTCATCTCGGTTTTCCCGAATCCCGCATATCCCAACAAGAAGCCACTGCGCGATGGTGTTTTGTCGTAGAATGCTGAGAGCGGTGGTGCCTCGACACCGGCCGCGCGTAGGTCCTGCGATAGCTGTGTGTCATCGAGCCCTTTCGGTAATTCAGCCAACAGATGCATGCCCGCATCCTCTGGAGTGAGGTTTAGGAAGCCGCCCAGTTCCTGTCGGACCAATTCGATTAACGTTGCTTGCCGGGCGCTATAGAGCGCTCGCATGCGCCTAATATGCGCGCTTAGAAATCCTTCGGAAATAAAATCCGCGAGCGCGGCTTGAGCGATCGATGACGGGTGAGAATCGATTAGAACTCGAATCGAACGAAACGCATCGACCAGATCGTCCGGCACCACCATGTAGCCAATGCGGAGGCCTGGAAACATGACCTTGCTCATTGTGCCGATGTAAATCACCCGGCCTTCCTCGTCGAGGCCCTGCAGCGCGGCCAATGGGCGGCCGCGGTATCGGTACTCACTATCGTAATCATCCTCTAAGATGAACGCGTCCGCCCGACGCGCCCATTCGAGCAATTCCAATCGACGCCCCAACGTCATGGTCACGCCGAGCGGGTATTGGTGAGATGGCGAGACGCAGGCCAGACGGGCGTCCGGCGCAATGCGCTCGCCTTCGGACACGCTGATGCCTTCGTTGTCGACAGGAACAGCGGCCAGCTCGGCACCGGCGGCTAACAACGCGCCCCGCATGCCTTGGAAGCCGGGCTCTTCCATCCAGACGGAATCACCGGGGTCGATTAACACGCGAGCCGTTAGATCAATGGCTTGCTGGGCACCGGAGACGATAATTACTTGGTTCGAGTCGCACTGCACGGCGCGCGCGGCGCCGAGATAGGAAGCGATGGCCTCGCGCAGTGGCGCGAAACCCAGCGGGTCGTTTCCAACCAGGAAACTTCGGGGTGGATGGCGCCATTTCCGCCCAAGGAGCCGTGCCCATTCCTCGAATGGAAACTCCGCAAGTTCCGGTATACCGGGAGAAAAAGCAGAGGGGCGGGTTGAACCTCGACCACTGATCGATGAGAGATATGTGCCCCGTTTGGATGGTCCCCGGCGCTGGATGTTAGCCGGGCGCGATGTCGTCCCTGTGCCCCGCGCGTTCAATAATTCTTCCGGAAGCGTGGTCGACACATAGGTGCCGGCTCCGGTTCTCCCTTCGATGTATCCCTCGGCGAGCAGTTGATCGAAGGCCGAGACCACGGTGTTGCGCGAGAGACCTAAATCCCGGGCAAAGGAGCGCGTTGCCGGAAGCCGTTGGCCTGGACGAAGGCGAGCGCTCAGGATCGCGTCCCGGATGGCGAAATAGAGCTGACGGTAAAGCGGTTCCGACGCATCGACATCAATGGAAATCGCCTCGAGATGAGCCGCGACCGACCGTTTCAATATATGACTCCGGATTGGAACTGCTAAATGGGAGAAAAATACCATAACGGCAACACCGCTATTTGCAACGGCACTCTCGACTCACGTGATTGTCATTGTGTATCGGTCATCGAACAGTCTTTAATGAATCAACGGACGTTCGGTCTGCGACCGTTTCGAATTAACCCTTAGCAACTATTTTTACCGGGTAATGAGCGAAGCCAATACACTTGAAAAACCGCTCTTGGCAGAGGCGAAATTTCGCGATCCTCAGCTGACAGCGAACGGCGAGATTCGCGCTTCCGTGCATCTGACGGAATTGAAAACCTTGTGGTTCAATACAGGCACGCTTTGCAATCTCACGTGCAGCAATTGCTATATCGAATCCAGCCCCACCAACGATCGCCTCGTCTATTTGACCATATCCGAAGTGACAGCCTTTCTTGACGAACTCGATTACGAGGGCTCGTACCTGGAAGAGGTTGCTTTCACGGGTGGTGAGCCGTTCATGAACCCGGACTTAGTGGCAATGGCGGCCGTCAGTCTGGAGCGCGGATACCGGGTCTTGATTTTGACGAATGCGATGCGCCCGATGTTAAAATGCGCCGATGATCTTCTGAAACTGCAGGCGCAACATGGAGACAGGTTGACGCTCCGTGTGTCGCTCGACCATTACTCGGAACCTTTACATGATTTGTATAGGGGCGAGCGAGCCTATGCGCGGGCGTTGGATGGAATTCGTTGGTTGTCGGCGCATGGATTTCGGATCAATCTGGCCGGTCGTACCCTTTGGAATGAAAGCGAGAAAATGCTCCGCGAAGGGTTTGAGCACCTCTGTACGCGCGAAGAGATTTCGGTCGACAGTTATGACCCTTCGCAATTGATTCTGTTTCCCGAAATGGATGAAACACTGGACGTGCCGGAAATTACAAACGCCTGCTGGTCACTCCTGAATGTCAATCCGGACGATATGATGTGCGCGACGTCGCGTATGATCGTGAAACGCAAGGGTGAAGAACGGCCGATCGTACTTCCATGTACGCTTCTTCCGTACAATTCGGAATTTGAATTGGGAAATACGTTGGCTCAAGCCGATAAAGACGTGAAACTTAATCATCCCCACTGTTCGCGATTTTGTGTCTTAGGTGGCGGTTCTTGCAGCCGAGCGGAGAGCTGAACGCAAGTCAGTTGCGTACGCGTACAAATGGCAAGCTATTAATATCTCCTGTGAATCGTCCTAGTATGGGCCGTCACGATAAGAGTGTGGCGGAACAAAACTCCTTGATCACCGCGCGTTAGGGCGTCCTAATGGCGCCACCATGATTGACGGAAAACCATATCGCGGCCTAAAAGTCGTCGATGCCAGTCAAGGCTTTGCGGCACCTTATTGCGCAGGCCTCTTGGCGCTGTATGGCGCGGACGTCATCAAGATTGAACCTACGGAGGGAGATTGGGCCCGAGGGATCGGGCGCAATCAGGCTGGCCAGACGCCGCTTCACATAGTGGGCAACCGCGGCAAGCGCAGCATCGCGCTGGATTTGAAGAAGCCGGACGCCCTGTCGATCGTGCATCGTTTGGCAACGGATTGCGATGTCTTTCTGGAAAGTTTCCGACCTGGTGTCTCCGACCGACTTGGGCTGTCCTATGAAGCGATAAAAGCGGTGAGCCCGGACGTCCTCTACCTGTCGGTGAGCGGCTTCGGGCAAGACGGTATCTATCGAGACCGCCCGGCAACGGACACCGTGTTGCAGGCGTTTTCTGGTCTGATGTCAATCAATAAAGGGTTGGACGGTATTCCGCACCGGGTCGGCATGCTGGCAGTCGATACGTCAGCGGCGTTACACGCATTTCAGGCACTGCAAGCCGCACTTTATGCGCGGCGAGACGGCGGCGGCGGTCGCTGGATCCAGATTGATCTAATGCGAACGACAGCCTCTTTCTTGACGCAGAAAATCACCGAATATCAAATGGAAGACGGCCAACCTCGCGGAATGCACCCACCGGCCGGTGCCTATCAAACAAAGGATGGCTGGCTTGTCTTCACATTGGTGAAAAACGAGCATTTCACGCGTTTGAGCAAGGCCCTCGGCCGCCCGGAATTGGCTGAGGATCCTCGTTATATCGGTTTCGAGCAACGTTTGGAAAACAGCGCTGAATTGATCGAAATGGTCACGAGCCTCATGGCTCAACATACGACAGAGGAGTGGATTTCCCGACTGCATGCGGAGGATGTCCTCAGCAACCCTATTAATACCATCGGCGACTGGTTGCAGGATGAACATGTCCGCGATACGAGCGCCATCGGCCGAGTGGAACAGCCGGATTCCGGGCCGGTAGATGTCCCGATTATCCCCGGAACCGTATTTGATCCTGAATTATATGCTCCCGCCGTTGGCGAGCATGGAGCCGATATATTGGCGGAGCTCGGTATGAGCAGCTCAGACATCGATAATCTCGCCGAAACCGGCACCGTAAAACTACCCTAAAGACGAAAAGAGACGCTCATGAGCAACGACAACTTCGATCCTGCTAATCACAAGCCACTCGAATCAAAATATTTTGAAGATATGAAAGTGGGGGAAACTTTTTACATTCCATCCCGCACCATGACCGACGCCCTGTTTTCGGCGTTTCAATTGGCGTCCGGTGATAATCATCCGATCCATTACGATATTGAGTATTGCAAACGCCACGGGCACCCGGGGATGGTCGCTCATGGGTTCCAGACGTTGATCCAAACGGCGCCGGGTGCGGGATGGTTTCCCTTCGTCGTTGGCGACTCGCTGGTTGGCTTCCTCGAACAGTCTTCAAAGTTCCTGAAACCGGTCTACAACGGAGATACCCTATACTCGATGTTGGAGATTACCGAGTTGAAGGCGAACCGCTCGACGGGCGTCGTGACCATGCGGTCGACGATCCACAACCAAGACAGTGAATTGGTTTTGGAAGGTGAGCAGAAATTCCTGATTAAAAAGCGCAATCCCGACGCTTAAGAACACAACGAAATCCCGTCCCGCACTGGACAACCAATCTCCGCCGCTCCATATGATGCACTCCACACGCGGAAGGATTTGAACGCTGGATACCGGGAAATACGAATCAGTGACACGGGGCATCAAAGTCGTGGTGCGCCCGTTCTATCTCGACGACCAGTCGGAACC
>JABJCS010000716.1 GCA_018665505.1 Alphaproteobacteria bacterium | reverse complement strand
TTGGAAAGTTACGTCCTCACCTTCGACGAGGAAGGGGCGCTCGACCGCCTGGAGGGCTTTGCCTCGGAGTTCGGGCCGCGCTTCTACGGCCTGCCGCTCAACGAAGGCACCATCACCTTGCACCGCGAGGCCCATGCCGTGCCCGAAGCGGTGACGGGGGGCGACCTCAGCGTCGTGCCGTTCCACGCGGGTGAGACGATTGCATGGCGCGCTGGGGAGCGCACCGAGCAATAAATGCGGTCACGACTGGGGTCGACAAATCCCCGATAAGGCAGCGAACTGGGCTTAAGTGTTGAGTAACCTGTTCAAAATTTAGTCTTGTCTGATGGCTGCAGGCGAACACTCTTGCCAATACGTTTTCATCATTCCGTCACGTCCCGACGACAGGAGAACATCATGCAGTTCGGCCAATTCGAAATCATCCGCTGGCATCAGGACCAGACGCCCCAGCAGAGCATCGAGGCCGTCATGGCAAAGATCGAGCTGGGCGACACACTTGGCATCGACGAGATCTGGATTGGCGAGCATCATTTCTCCCGGCATGGGCTTGTCTCCGGTATCTTTTCGATACTCGGCAACGTCGCGCAACGGACCAAGAACGCGCGCATCGGAACCGCCATCGTTGTCCTCCCTTGGCGCAGCCCGATTCAAGTGGCGGAAGAGGCAGCGACGGTCGACATCTTGTCGGGCGGCCGGCTGACGCTTGGCGTTGGCGCCGGCTATCAGGCGCTCGAGTTCAATGGCATGAATGTCGACATCGGGGAAGCACGGGCGCGCTTTCGCGAATATGTCGACGTCATCCACGGGTGCTGGAAGGACGAGCCGCTGACCTTCAAGGGCGAATTCATCGATGTCGAAGATTTGAACGTGCTGCCGAAGCCCGTGCAAAAGCCGATCCCGATGCATATTGCCGTCAGCACCAGTCCGGAAAGCGTCGACTTCGCGGCTTCCAAGGCGATGCCGATTATGGTCGGGGGGCCAACCGCCGTCATGGGCCAGGTCCCGCAAGTGCTCGAGGTGTGGCACGAGAGAATGGAGCATTACGGCCACCCCCACGAACACATCAATCTCGGCGCGGCGCAAGACGTCTATGTGGCACCGACGATGGAGGAAGCCGAGAACGATATCGCCGGGCTCGAAGATGTCATCAACGCCGAATTCCACCGCATTGGAAACCCCAGAGATGCATCAGGAGCCGTGCCGGACGGCTACAACCGCTGGACGCACCGTGACAAGGACCGCGTGGTGGGCGGGGAGAAAGCACGCGAGATCGGCATTCTACCCCTGGTCGGCACACCCGAAGTCGTGAGTGAACGGATCGAGGTACTACGTGGATTGGGCATCAACTCGATCCGGTGCAACTTCGGCAAAGCCGGCCTTGATCAGGGTAAGATGCAACGCTGTATGCACATGTTCGCAGAAGAGGTTATGCCCAACTTTACTTAAAGAATGAGGCCTCCCCCAAACTTAGAACGTGGGGTCGGTAAAGGCAGGATAACCGCATTCATACTTTAGGGTATAGATTTCCGGAATGACCCAAAGGCTGCCCTTTCCTTTCGTGACGATTTGGGCTGCTTTCCGACCCTAAGCGACATAGTGCCCGGTAACCCGTTGTTCTCAAATTGACCGAGTGCTGACTTTCGAGACCATCCTATCGGCACGTACTTATTACCGACATTATCCTTCTCCAAGCTCCTTCAGCCGGTGCCCCACCTGAACGATCGCGTCGAGTGCTGGAACCAGTTCGGCGCCGAGATCCGTCAAGGCATATTCCACTGACGGCGGCGTGGTGGCTCGCACATTTCTCTCGAGCACACCGCGTTGCGCCAATTCACTCAATCGGGTTGACAGCACTTTCGCCGAAATGGGTGGAATGTCGATCCGCAATTCGTTGAAGCGGCGCGGCCCGGCGCGCAGAGACCAGATCACGTTGACGGCCCAAGCCCCGGAAATTACCGCCATGCAGTGCGTGAGCATGCAAGGCTCCGGCGGTGGCGGGCTCTGATTGCGGCGAACTTTCAAAGACATGAGCAAGTAACCAGGTTTCCATGGGGTAACTCGATAATTCAGTAACCATCGGTAATCTGGTTGTCAATGGTAACTCTTAATCTTATCTGCTCTGCCAATGACCAACCAATCGGAGACAACACCCCATGAAACTTCACTACAAACCCGGTGCCTGCTCGATGGCAGCCCACATCACCTTGAACGAAATCGGCGCACCCTTTGACCTCGATAAGACCGACACCGAGACAGGCAAAACCGAATCAGGTGGTGAATTCCGCACAATCAGCCCAAACGGCTACGTGCCCGCACTGGTTACCGCAGGTGGCGATGTCATCACGGAGAACCCGGCAGTGCTTCAATTTCTTGCCGACCAAGCACCAGATACGGGCCTCGCACCGATGAACGGCACGCTGGAGCGCGCGCGGCTTCAAGAGATTCTAAACTTCGTGTCGTCCGAGTTGCACAAAGCGTTCGGTCCATTCTTTTCGGGGACCGATCTTGATCTCAACACAAGGGTAAAATCCGAAGCCAGTGTCGCACGCCGGATCGACCATATCGAAAGGAGCCTTTCCGACGACCGCCCCTATTTGCTAGGGGAAACCTTCTCAATCGCCGACGCCTATGCATTCGTTGTGCTCAATTGGACAAACTTCGTCGGGATCGATCTCGCTCCCTGGCCAAAAACCCGAGTGTATATGGAGCGCGTGGCCGCGCGGCCCGCTGTTGTTAAGACAATGGTCACCGAAGGGCTGGTAGCACAGGAGCAGGTGGCATGAGCGAATTCAATGCCGTAGCCACCGTATTGGGAGAATATTTCGATGGCCTTTATCACGCCGACCCTAAGCGATTAGCCAGCGCATTTCACCCGCGCGCGATCTACGCAACAGCGGATGAGATACCGCTGCTCTATCGCACGATGGATGAGTATTTCGCTGTGGTGGCGAAGCGTGAGTCTCCTGCATCACGAAACGAGTCTCGGCGTGACGTGATCGATGGCATCGACTTCGCGGGAGAGAACACTGCCTTCGCTCGCGTGCGTTGCTCGATCGGAACCCGCGACTTCATTGACTTCCTGATTCTCATTAGAACGGAAGGAACCTGGCGCATCATTGCAAAAGTGTTCCAGATTACAGAGCGCGAGATTTGAAACTAGAAAAGCAGGGAAAGGCAGGGACACAGGAAAAGCAGTGACAGGTTGAACTAACCCAGCTTTAACAACAAAAGAAGCGGCCCGGGGGCCGCTTCCAGAGTTCACTCGCTCTAGTTTTCCGCCACGCAGATCAGACGCCGCCGAGAGAATCCCAGAACTTCCGATTGGTGTCAGCCTGCAGACCACTGTGTTTTAGCTCCAGGCAATTGCGCAAGCTGTCGACCCCGTAATACGCGTGCCTGTCGCAGGTGCGTATAATGCCGCCGACCACGGCCCGTGTCTTTTCGCCCGCGTCGATCGTCTCGAGCGTGGCGAAAGCATTGATCATCGTCTGGATACGGCGTTCTTCGGAAACAGCACCCGTCTTCGGC
>JABJCS010000715.1 GCA_018665505.1 Alphaproteobacteria bacterium | reverse complement strand
TCCAACCAGGCATCCGGGCCGATCACCACCGCGACCCCGGCAATACCGATCACCACCCCCAATCCCTTGTGCCAATTTAGGCGTTCGTCCGCGGTCAGGAAATGCGCCAACAGCACCGTAAATAGTGGGGTCGCCGCATTGAAGATCGATGCCAGATTGCTGTCGATCTCAGTCTGACCCCAAACGATCAAGGTAAAGGGAATTAGATTGTTCAGCGCTCCCATGATCAAGAAGGCTCGCCAGTCGGCCAGTGTGGACGGCAGCGAAAGACCGCGCAATTTCAAATAGACCCAAAGGGCGATACCCGCGATTCCGACTCGCCACATGGTCGCGGAGAACGGGTCAAAGCCCTCAATCGCCAATTCATTGAAGAAGAATGAGCCACCCCACAGAACAGAGAGTGTCATCAGCAAGAGCCATTCAATCGGCCCCATCGGCCTAGCGGTCGTCATCTCTGGGGTATCCTCGTCAGGGTGACTTACTCTTTAGCCAGCCGAACGATCTACCACCACCCGCTTCTTGCTATAGTTCGCGCTCCGCGAGGCCCGCACCGAATTCGAGTCCGACCGTCTCGGCAACCTTGTTGCCCTCTAATTGCGGTTTGTAGCCCATATCCTGGATCATGATGTGATGGTTGAGCCAATTCTTCAGATACTCCGCGAGAGCGTGCGAATCGATCGCCGTTGAATCCAGATCGAACGAGCGGCGCAATTGATAGACGTGATCGCTAAACCCGGCATGCTCCGACTTATGCGTTTCTACATCCGCATATCCGGCGGCGGTCATCATTTTCTCTTCCCGGGCAAAGTGATACTCGACATAGGCGATTAAGCCATCGAGCACTTCGCCGATTTCTTCATTTCCTTTTCCACTGGCGATGTCGCCGACCTTGTTGATCAAATCGATAAGCGCACGGTGGTCGGAATCGATAATTGACGATCCGACGCTCATATTCTCTGTCCAATTAAAAAGGCTCATACGACACCCTCCTCGCCATACCGAGCGCCATACTAGAGAACCGGAATGTTCCCCACATTGAGGCAGGTCAAACGGATCCGATCACGAAGAATAATTCGCTGTTCATGCCGGATGCCAGAAACGACGAAGCGACGGCTACCACACCGGTCAAGACGCCCAAGATCGGCAATCCCCGTCCCGTCGCGGACGATAGAGCGAGTAGCCCCGCCAGATGGAGCCCCACGGCGGCACCGGCAATCCCCCAGCTGGGTGTCAGGGGCGCGACGGACGAACCGACCAATACCCATCCAGCGATCATCCCAATTATCGCCACGCCCAACACCAGTCCACTCGCGCCATTCGTCGTCATCCACAGGCCCATGGCGATCAACAGCATAGGGAAAAAGACCAACCCGAGAATCGGTCCCGCCATATCGGGTTCCGGCACGACCAAATTCGCCCGAAAGATAGGTAGAAGGTAAAGTGCGAACAAAACCAAAAGCATCGAGAAGCCGCCAAGCAACTGCACGCCACCCATGCGCCGCATCTTTAACGTCGGATCACCTAATTTCGATCGCTCCGCCACGCCGAACCCAACAACTGAAGCGACTCCGGCGACAATCGCGACGATAGACCAAACTGAAGACGATGGATTTGCAAAGGATGCAATACGGCCCAGCCCCAAGACAAACAGCCCGGCGGATATCCCGCCGCAAAATGCAACCATGGACGCACGGATCATCAAACCAGGGCTCACCTTAGAAATTCAACCGATTTGAGTGTGGTGTATTTACCGGATCGAACAAGGTTTTATGCCGGAAATAATAGCGCGACCGGGTCATTGACAGACCGCATTCCTGCCCCTATTATCGCTCGCCGTCGGTAATCGGCGATTGGCCGGAGGAATATTATGCGCGTTGCAAGTTCATTGAAGACCTTGAAAAAACGTCACAAGGATTGCCGTGTGGTTCGCCGCAAGGGCCGCGTCTATGTGATCAACAAGACCAACCCTCGCTTCAAGGCACGCCAAGGCTAACTTTTACCTGCCTTGGCATTGGAAACCGCGTCTTTCGGCGCGGTTTTTTAATGGCTTTTAGCCAATCGCATCTTCGGCCTTAAGCCGCGCGATCTCAGCCTCGTCATAGCCTGCCTCACGCAGGATCTCGTCGGTGTGCTGGCCCAGCGCTGGCGCCATGACGGGATCGGCCTTTTCCACACCATCGATGAAGATCGGCGTATCCACGACCAAATCCGCCCCTCCGCGCGGATCGCTGTTCGCCCGCAACGCACCCCCCGCTCGCATTTGCTCATCATTCAGCACGTCGGTGATCGGATGGGTTTCACCAAACGTAAAGCCGCCTTCGTTCAACTTCGCTCGAACTTCCTCCGCCGTCAGGCGGCCAAAGGCGATATCCAGCTCGACGATTAACGCCTTAGCATTATCGGTGCGGGACTCCGCCGTCGCGAAGCGAGGCTCGTCGTTGATTTCGGGTCGCCCTAGGATCGCGGCCAATTCCGGAAAGCGGGCCTGTCCGGTAATCATGATCAAATGGAACCAGCGGCCATCCTTTGATTGATAAAAATTGTTCACGGCGCTCATCGCGTTCTCGCGCGCCGGACGATGGGCGACCTCACCTCCCGACAACACCGCCTGGATCGACAGCGCATTCCCCCAGGCACCGTTTGCCATCAGCGAAGTCGACGCCATACCACCTTTTCCGGTCATGGTTCGTCGGTAGAGCGCCAGCATGATCCCGCCGAACAGGGACACCGCCGTCGGATGATCACCCATGCCCGGTAGTGAGCGCGCCGGAGGCGATTCCGGCGATGGTTTGATGAGGTCCATCATGCCGGAGCGCGCCCAGAGCGCCGTCGAATCGAATCCGGTACGCTCAGATTCCGGACCCGTCTCACCGTATGCCGACACCGACGCATAGATCAGTCGGTCGTTTAGTGGCGCGATATCCTCATAGCGGATGCCCAAACGCTCACGTGGGCCGAACGGCATATTGGTGATGAAGACATCCGCCGTCTCGCATAGGCGATAGAGGACGGCGCGTCCCTCTTCGGTTTTCAGATTGAGGGCGATGCCCTTCTTGTTCCGATTGTCGACAAACCACTCGTGGTGCGCGGGGCTTTGGCCATATCCGGGACCGCGCAGGCTATAACGCAAAGGATCGCCGGTCCCGATGGGTTCGACCTTGATCACCTCGGCGCCGAAATCCGCCATCACCGTTCCGGCCGCCGGTGCGGCAATGAAACTGGCGACGTCCAGCACCTTAATTCCGTCGAGAATTCCCTCACCCATCGCCACACTCCTACTCGTAAAATGCCCCCCGGAATAGGTAACCGACACGGTTGGATTGGCAAGGCTCTATAGGATGGCGCCCGCCGACCGCAACTCGGCCAGTCCTTCGTCGTCATAGCCAATCGCTCGTAACACGTCCTCCGTATGTTCGCCCAATTCGGGCGGCATGGCGGGCGCGACCTTCTCGCTGTCCTCGACCCAGATCGGCGTGTCGACCACATAGTCAGCCCCAGCGGCCGGATCATCGATCGGGCGCAGCACGCGGCCTTCCAGCATCTGCCGGTCGTTTGGAATATCGTCGATCTTGCGAACATCCCCGAAGGTGAAGCGGTTCTCGTCCAAAAGCTGGACCCATTCCGCGAAATCACGCTCGGCAAACGCCGCTTCCATGACCGGGATCAAGGCGGCGCTATTCGCAATGCGGCCTTCTTGGCTATCGAAGCGCGGGTCGGACCCGAGCTCTGGCCTCGCGATGAGATCGGCGAATTCCGGCCAACGGTGCAGGTTGGTATTGAAGACGATGTGAATCCAGCGCCCGTCCCGGGTTTGGTAGAGGTTGTGCAGCGGATTACCGGCGTTCTCGCGCGGCGGACGGCAAACCACTTGACCGCCGCAGAGCATCGCTTGGGTCAGCAACCCATTCCACCAGACGCCATTGGCCATCAACGACGTGGAGACGTGCCCGCCCTTGCCCGTGCGTTCGCGGCGGAACAATCCGGTCATGATCGCCGCATATAAAGACATCGCCGTCGGGTGATCCCCCATGCCCGGCAAGGAACGTGCGGGCGGCGAGTCTGGTCCCGGCTTCACCAAGTCCATCAATCCGGTACGCGCCCAAAGCGCCGTCGAATCGAAACCCGGCCGTCCCGCTTCCGGGCCTTTTTCGCCATAGGCGGAGATCGAGGCATAGACGATGCGTTCGTTAATTGCGCGAATATCCGCATAGGAAATGTTCAAACGCTCACGCGTCGGTATGGGCATGTTCGTGACGAAGACATCCGCCCCTTCGATCAACCGATTAAAGGCGACACGCCCAGCCTCGGTTTTGATGTCAAGGGCGACGCCCTTCTTGTTTCGGTTGTCGACGATATAGCCGTAGGGGTATTCGGATTTCGGTGCGTCGCTGCCGCGCAGATGTCCGCCACGATAGGGATCCGGCCGTCCGGGGGGCTCGATCTTGATCACATCCGCGCCGAAATCCGCCAAGACAACGGTCGACGCCGGCCCCGCGATATATGTCGCTAGTTCGACAACCTTAATACCTTCGAGAATACGCTCGCCCATTCGGCCCTCCGTGAAACCACTCTTCGAACAGGTATTTCCGATGGTCGGAGCGGCAAGCGGCGCTATTCAGGTACGCGCCGCCAGATCGGCGACATCATCAGCCACGTGAAGCTGATCGCGTAAATCACGGCAATCGCGAGATGCATGACTTCCGGTGAGAAAACCCCGAGTAAGACCCCAGTGCCGAGCGGCCCCGCCGCCGCGCCGATATCACGCCAGGTTTGATTTCGCGCCAAAGGCTGCAACACCCCCGCCGGTGCGAAATGAGCGACCGCCGCGGGGAACAGAGTGCCGAGTGCCCCCCGCGCGATGACAATCAGGAGTGATCCCGACACAAGCCATCCCATACCGACAAGTACAAAGCCCGCCACGACTAAAATCGACGACGCGATCAAGGGACGGCGCACGCCAAACTTGTCGGCGATGGCCCCAGATGCGGGTGCGGCCACCATTTCCGCAATCCGCCGGGCCGCCAGAATCAATCCACCGGAAACCATGGCGAGTTCAACCGAGGTTTGCTGCGCAAACATGATCACAATGGTGAGTGTAAAGACGCCGTCGATGCCCGCCCCCATCCAGAAAATCAGAATGTCGAAGCGATCCGGTTTCGGGAACATGCTGGGT
>JABJCS010000714.1 GCA_018665505.1 Alphaproteobacteria bacterium | reverse complement strand
GCCAGCGCCGAGAGGATTTCGCCTTCATACCCCAGCAACCCGACCGCGATCGTATAGACCATCGGACCTTGGGCGATACGTTTGCCGTACACGGTATGCTGGGCGAATTCGTCATTGGTCTGGAGCTCGAGCCAGCTGCCCATGAACATGGCGAAATTGACGATGTCGGTCTCGGTAATTGTACGCCCGGTCGATATCTTACTGTCGCCGACCTTCATTTCGCCGAATGGCTTGTCGATCATAAAAAATTCACTCCTCGTTAGGGTCTAAAATGGTAGAGGGCGGGCCCCGCCGGTCAATCGAGGAATAGGGGTTATCGCCAACTCTTTTCCATCATCGAAAACGATCCAGTTTTAAAAACATGACAGCTTCAACATTGACACTTGAAGACGGACCGATTGGCGCTGCCATCAGCGACGTCGATCTCCGCGGCGATATCCCAGACACAGTTTTCAGCGAGATCGAGCGCACGATTGCCGAGCGCGCGGTCGTCGTCGTGCGGGACCAAGTTGATCTCCATTCCTCTGCCCTCGTCACGTTCGCGCGGCGATTCGGCACGCCGCAGGTCAATGTGCGTGCCGAGGCCAATAACGATGCGAACCCCGAGATATTCTGGGTATCCAACGTCAATGAAAATGGCAAACCGCTTGGCTCCCACGATGCCGGTCGCTACTGGCATTCGGATCTTTGCTATTTGGAGAAGCCGAGTGACCTGACCTTGCTACATGCCTTGGAGGTACCCTCGAAGGACGGTGTGAGCTATGGCGCCACACAGTTCGCTAGCGCGGCCGCGGCATATGACGCTCTGCCGGAAGACATTAAAGATCGGATCGACGGGCGCGCGGCGCGCAACGGCTATCGCTTCATGTGGAACCGCAAGGCACACGAATTCGGTAAACGACCCGTGCTCAGCGAGGAAGAGCTGGCCAAATTCCCCGACGACGCCGTCCAGCCCATCGTCCGCACCCATCCCCGCACAGGGCGAAAATGCCTCTATGTCTGTGACGGCTACACCCACCAAATCGACGGGTTGCCAAAAGACGAGAGCGACGAATTACTCGCCCTCCTCTTCGAGCATCTCACCCGCGAAGAATTTCGTTACAGCCACGAATGGCGCGTCGGCGATCTACTGATCTGGGACAATTGCGCGGTCCAGCACAAGGCGCGTTTCGACTACCCGCCGGAGCTACGCCGGCGCATGCAGCGCTGCACAATCGAAGGCGGTGTGCCGTACTGACGCTAACCGAACTTGCGTCATTCCGGAAACGCATTTGCGTTATCCGGAATTATTGCCTGAGTGTCCCTAGGTTCACTGATGCTCGTCTGAATTACTCAGGCCATAATTCCAGGTTCCCGCATTGCGGGCCCCGGAACGACCGCAAAGAGGAGAAGGACTGAACTTACTTATCATACAGCCGGATCATCGCGGAATTATCCGTGTCCCCCAACCCGCGCGAGACCAGCAGTCGGTGCAACTCAGTGACCAGACGAGTGATTGGCGTTGCCGTTCCGGTCTCCCGGGATAGTTCGCCCACCATCTCCAGGTCTTTCAGCATGATTGAGATGGTGGCTGCCGGCGTAAAATCCCGATCGATCATCCGTCCCATGAAATCCTGCAAGACGACGGAGTCCGCGCGCCCACCCGCGAGCGCTCCCGGGATGAGTTTGGCGTCTATACCCGCATCCATCGCTAGCTGTGTCGCCTCCGCCACCACGGCGACGTGAGCCGCAACGAGAGTTTGATTTATAAGTTTCGTGGATTGCCCCGCACCAGACGGGCCCATCAAGGTGAAGCGGGCCGCATAGGCCGCTACCATCGCTCGCACCTTCTCGAATGCGCTCTCATTGCCGCCTGCCATGACAACCAGCGTGCCTCGCTCCACGCCCGCGGGGCCACCAGAGACCGGCGCATCCAACCAATGCATGCCGCACTCCGCTTCAATGCGAGCGGCAAAGCCACGCGTGGCATCGGGCTTGATACTGGAATGGTCCACCAAAACAGTGCCGGACCGCGCACCCTCGGCGATACCGTTCTCTCCGAACACCACCGTCTCCACCGCATTCGTGTCGGTCACGCAAAGCACAACGATGTCGCATTCCTCTGCGAGGTGTTTTGGTGAGGCGGCTTCTTCGGCACCTTGCGCTAAAGCCGGTCGAAGTTTATCCGGGGTCCGGCCCCAGACCCGCATCGGATAGCCCGCCGCCTGTAATTTGAGCGCAATGGGTGTCCCCATCAAACCGAACCCGATGAACCCAACAGTTGGCTGTTGCGGCATTAATTGCTCCTCACGTTCGGGGTCTCGTCAAAGACCTCGAAATATTTGTTCTCGAGTATGCTCTGACGTTCGTAAATAGAACCGTTGAGCTCCGGTGGCGGCAATGGAATACGCACCGGGACCTCGGTCATTCGTGGGACCAAGGTTGCCGCTCCCCGCGCCATATCCGAATTGAAATCTTCCAGGTCGGAGACACCGAGCAACGGCCAGGCATCCGCCGCCGCGTACATAATCAACAGTAACCGCCGAGGATTGGCAGATGTATTCAACGCTGAACCATGAATGGTTCTGGCATGATGGATCGTCATGGTGCCCCGTCGCCCGGTCAATGGCACAGCTTGGCTAAAATCAATGCCCGATGCAGCAGGGTCGATAGCGCCGCAGAACACGCCGTTTGTGTGATGATCGTGGACCGGTCCCTTATGGCTACCGGGGATAACCATCAGCGGCCCGTTCTCCTCCGCACAATCATCCAACGCGATGCCGATCGCCAATAGATCATCATTTGTATAGGGATAAAACGCCCAGTCTTGGTGCCATTCGACGGCGGCCCCATACTCCGGCGCCTTGATGTTGATCTTGTTGTCGGTCGGGCTGATGCGGATCGCATCGCCAATCAATGATGAAATCAAGTCGAGAACCGCGTCGCTTCGCGCTAAAGCGTTGAATTCGGGATGATTGCGTACCGGCCGCTTGAAACGCCGCACGCGCGGATCGCTCGCCTGGTGGCTGTCTTCGAGATCGAAAAATCCGTCACTCTCCGAGACACCGGATGCCTCGATCGTCCATTGCTCGACAATCGCACTTAAGCGCTCGACCGTTCCCAAGGCGAGCGCATCGGGAACAGTGAGGTATCCCTGCTCCCGATAGAAATTAATTTGGTCTCCGGACAATCCAGCCATGATGGAGTTTCCCTTCCTGGATATGGCTCCATCTTCATGATGTGCGAACAGCACTTATGATTCAACGACCGAACGCGAGCAAACCATGTCACCGAAAATCGGATACCTACTGCCGACCCGCGAAGCCGTTATGGAAGGCCGTCCCGAAGCCGCCCCTCTTCTATCGCTGGCCGAGAAGGCCGAGGACCTGGGCTATGATTCCGTTTGGATCGGAGATTCTCTCCTCGCCCGCCCCCGCCATGAGCCAATTACATTATTGGCCGCCGTCGCGGGCCGAACCCGGAAAGTTCAATTGGGAACCGCTGTTCTCCTACCGGCATTCCGCAATCCTGTCGTCCTTGCCCATCAAGTCGCGACACTTGATCAAGCAAGCGACGGGCGGGTCATCCTCGGTGTTGGGATCGCAGGAGACATGGCGAATATCCGCTCCGAATTCGAAGCCGCCGGTGTTCCCTTCGACAAACGGGTTGGACGGATGTTGGAAGGCCTGCGTCTCTGCCGCGCGCTATGGAGCGGCAAGCCGGTTGACTGGGACGGGCGCTGGAAAGTTGAGAAGGGCGTACTCGGCCCGACACCAGTGCAGAAGAACGGCCCGCCGATCTGGGGTGGTGGTTCGGTGACGGGTGCGCTTAAACGAGCGGCGAAGAATTACGAAGGCTGGTTCCCGACCGGTCCCGCCGACTCCGCCATATGGGGCGAGCAATGGCGCGAGACCCAAGGCTACGTGAAGGACGCCGGACGCGATGTCGATG
>JABJCS010000713.1 GCA_018665505.1 Alphaproteobacteria bacterium | reverse complement strand
GTTTTTCCTCCTTCGCCGTCGCTTTTGCCGCCTCGCGCTGGCCCCGCGACTTTACCTGTCCCTGTTTCGGGGCCTTCTTTCCCTTACGTTTAAAATCAACATCGCCGCCCGACGAGCCGACCCGTCCTTTCGCGCCCTTACCAGACTTTTTCTGCGCATCTCCGGCCAAGACAGTCTCATAAATAACTGTCTCTCGCGAGACATTCATCTCTGAATTGTATTGATCCCGGACGACACGGACACGCTCGATATTTGGCTCTTTCTCAAGCGTCTGCGCTTCAGTCATGGCCTCTTCACGGCGGCCCTCTTCGTAGCGCACGTGGATCCGCCACCGACCGTTAACAAGCGTATATAGCTCGAACGATACCGTCATCCGTCCTATCCCGTTGTTGCTGCCGGGCAATTCGACACCTGCTTAACCACAACGTACGTTAGCCGCCGACTACGGGAGTCAGGCGATTACCGATTTCCCCAACGTGCAAAAGGTAACGTATACCTAAGCTTCTTTGAATATATAACAGGTTTTTTTCAAGTAATGCGAAGCATTAAGAAATAGAGTTTCTACAGGACTATAAATCGCGCCAACCAAACTAAGCCTTTAGAACCCGCAATAATTTATCTATGTCCCCGAAATAAAATCATAGGTTAATTGTTTTTGAGTTAACCTAATCTCTTTGAGCTAACTCATTTACTCGGCGCATACCAATAGGGCAAACGCGGTGTCACTACGGAATCACCGGCTTCTAGATTTACCCCACCGCTCTCCGCTTCTTCGACGTGTTCTAGCCGCAAAAGAGCCAGCCCCATCTCGCCGGAAACCGTACGTATTTCACCAGCCTCACGCCCACCCGCGGACACGATGGCACCAGCGGCCGGTGGAGTGCCCTCGAATACGACCGGCATTAGCCGCTTTTTGATCAACCCACGATACTTCGTGCGGGCCGTCAGTTCTTGGCCGACATAACATCCTTTGTTCCAATCGACGCCGTGAAGAGGATCGAAATTGTTCTCCAGTAAAATCGATTTCTCAACAATCATGTCGCGGCTACCATCCGGAAGACCCAACGAGATCCGCAATGCTTCAAACTTTTCACGATCGCCGGGAATTGCGCCTAAACCCTCCAAGATTTCCGCTCCTACGGGTTTCGGCAAGATCGCGCGTATCCCAATCTCCGGAAGCCGAGGATCGCAATACACGACCCCCTCGCCCGTCGCCACGGCACTTCCAGGATCGGCATTCAAGCTCGTGCCAGATAACGCGCCATCGCCATAACCGACCCACACGCCGAAATCCTGTGCCATGCCAAGATCGATATCTGCCCTTAACTTGAATCGGCTTAACCGCTGTCCCAAATCCATCAACCGTTCAGCTTCGCAATCAAGATATAAGATGTCGCCGATCTCTATGATGAAAAAGTCATGCAAGTATTTGCCCTGCGCCGTCAAAAGTGCCGCCCAAATCGCACGATCCGGCCCCACACGTTCGATGTCGTTCGAGATCAATCCTTGTAAAAAAGAACGCCGGTCGGGCCCTCCGATCGTGATAAGGCCACGCTCTTCAAGTGGGATTTGATGGAATTCATGCATGATATGTCCAATACAGCCTAAGTCTTCAGAATCTGGGGTGTGGAAGCACGTCCTGCAAGGTCCGTCTTGTGAAGGATGCAGGCGCTGCGTATAACCGCTACGGAGGGCAAATCCAGAATGCGCATCCTTTTCGTGACGGCAAACCGCGTCGGTGACGCCGTCCTTTCGACCGGACTTTTGGCGCACCTTGCGGCCCAACACCCGAACGCTCAAATAACAATCGCGGCGGGCCCTGCCGCTGCGTCTTTATTCCGCAACGCTCCCGGTCTCGAACGCCTCATTGTTTTGCAAAAGCAGCGCTTCAGCGGACATTGGTTGTCGCTCTGGCAAAGCTGTGTCGGTACGAAATGGGATATCGTTGTCGACTTGCGACGCTCCGCGCTCGCGTATTGCCTGATAGCGCGCGAACGATATGTCGTCCCGAAACCGATCCAAGATATGCACCGGGTCGAATTGATTGCATCAACCTTAAATTTGGAAAACGCACCCCCAAGCCCTGTCCTATGGCCGGACGATGCGAGCATGCTGATAGCAGACCGCTCACCGATCCTCGCCGTCGCCCCCGCTGCGAATTGGGTTGGCAAACAATGGCGGGC